>DATHKS010000601.1:0-15081 GCA_035488975.1 Chitinophagaceae bacterium
TTGCGGCGGCCAACGCCTCCAGCATGGGCGCCTGTCCCGGCAGTTTACGATAGCCATGTCGTGCGAGCGAATCACCCGAAGTATCGATGAAGACTTCCGCTTCTTCGTTTTTCCAGAACAGGTGGATGACGGCGCCGGTCAACTCGGAACCCGTAGACGGCCTGTTGCCTGTTTTCTCACGAAGCCTGTCGACGATCGCATCTTTCACACGCAGGTTCGCGAACATGCTGTTGTTGATGGTTGGATTACTCACATTGCTGGTGATGGAAAAATATCCCGGTTCGGGAAGAATCGTTTCCCATGGAAAAGAGACCAGGTTCCGGTGAATATCGTCTGCGTTGGCGGCGGTGAACTTGCGGAGGCTGTATAATACCTGGCTTGCACAGCGAAGGTTAAGATTGAGACGGATGCAATCGTTGATCGTTCCGCTGAGTTTTACTCCCGTCACAAAACTCTCGTCGATCAGGAAGCCCAGTTCTCTTACGTCTTTTTCGAGATAAGGTGTGATGCGTTTGTGGCAGGTAATTGTAATGTTTCCCTTCGTCGTGTAAAGACTCATAGCGGTAAAGATAAAGATTTGATGCGATGAGCGGGGGCGCGACTGGTCGATGCCGGTAAATCAATCTGGCATAATAATGGGACTGTATATAAAAAAAGTTATGGATATCATCATACAGTCATTAGGATTCAAGGCAAGCGACACCCTGGAAAGTTTTATCAGGGGAAAAATGAATGATTTGAAGAGCGACGGCATCGTGCGGGCGAACGTCACACTATACAAGGGCCCTTCGGGCAACCCCGAAAGCGACTATTGCGAGATACGTCTGGAGGTGCCCGGCAATGACCTGTTTGTTAAGAAACACAATGAGCGGTTCGAGACAGCCGTTGGGGATTGTGTGGAAGTGTTGACTCAAATGATCGATAAATCAAAAGAAAAGAAGGTGCGCGAACGCCAGGCAGAAAGCGAGAAGATAGAGGATGCGTTATTGGAGGGAGAGGGTGACGATAGAGAGGTGGAGTTGGAGGATGTGGTGAAGTAGGATAATTTGCCAATTTGGCAATGTGCCAATGATCCTAATTAGTAAAGACGTCTCGTATCGGAGCACGCTCAATTGGCACATTGTCAAATTACCAAATTGGCTAATTGTATTCGTCATTTCCTGAGCACGGATTCAAACAATTTGAATATTCTCTTGTATTCATCGGTCCAGCTGCTCGGTTCTACGAAACCATGATCTTCCATGGGATAGGAGGCCAGTTCCCAGTTATCCTTTCCTAATTCAATGAGACGCTGTGAGAGTTTAACGGCATCCTGGTAGTGAACATTCACGTCCATCATGCCATGACAGATAAGAAGGTGGCCCCGCAATCCACTCGCATAGTAATAGGGAGAACTCCTGTGATAGGCAATGCTGTCGTTGTAGGGTTCATTGAGAATATCCGCCGTGTAAGAATGATTGTAATTTGCCCAGTCGGTAACGGGACGCAGTGCAGCGCCGGCTGCAAATTTGCCGGGAGTAGTGAACATCGCCATCAACGTAATGAAGCCTCCATACGATCCGCCATACAAACCGATCCGGTTGGGATCAACGCCAAAATTCTTGACGAGATAGGCCACGGCATCCACATTATCATCCAGGTCCTTTCCTCCCATATATCGATAGATACCGGTACGCCAATCCCTGCCATAGCCGGCGCTGCCGCGGTAATCGATGTCCATCACATAATAGCCATTCTGCGCAAGAAGATTGTTGAACATATATTCCCTGAAATAACTGCTCCACCATTTGTGTGCATTCTGAAGATAGCCCGCGCCATGCACGAAAAGAACCGCGGGCTTATGAGGGTCGGCGTTCGCCGGTTTGTATAATCTCGCATAGACCTGCGCACCGTCACGCGCGGCGAAGGTGATCACTTCGGGATCCTTCCATGGATACGAGGCGAATTCTTCGCTGCGGCCTTTGTTTGTCACTTGTACCGCTGCCGCTTTCTTTCCCTGCAGATCCTGCAGGTATAGCTCCCAGGGCTTGGTGGAATAGGAATACAAAATGGCAAGATGTTTCTCGTCCGGTGAAAGCGTTGCCTGGTTACTGCCCGTGAGAGTCGTTAGTTGTTCTTTCTTTTTCGTGGCGATATTGAGCCGGTAGTAATGCAACTCGCCAGGGTGAACTTCATTCGTTCCGATATAGAAATATTTTTTGTCGATGGATAGCTTCGCCTGCTGCACCTCGAAATTGCCGGAGGTCAGTGCGGTCTTTTCATTGTTGCGAATGTCGATGGTGTAAAGATGGGAATAGCCGGTCTCCTCAGACTGGAACCAACACGTGTTGTCATCGATCCATCCGCCGTTGTTGCCGGAGATTCCGGGCCCACCGATCCAGGCCTCGTCACGCTGATGGCTAATGAGTTTCATTTCATGCGCAGCAGTATCCCATAGCATCAGCCAGCGATCCTTGTTATCATCGGAACTTATATTGAGCAATGCATATTTCCCGGCGGGCGACCATGTGGGGTTAAAGAATGTCACGGGACGATTTGCATTTCTCTTCTTGCGCTCTTCTGCCTGCTTCGGATAATCGCTCACATAGTCGGGGAGCGTCTTTATTCCCGGGAGTGAATCGGTCTTCACGAGGTACACGGTATCCCTGTCGCGGTCGTACATGTAGAATTCTGATATCGCCTGTTGCACGCCTACCTTCGTCCTGCCGGGTATGTCCGTTGTGAATCCCGTCTCCGTGACATAGCTTGGAACGATCGTCGATTTTGCGTTTGCTGCAGGTTTTGTCAAACGATAGGAGATGAACCGTCCGTCGGGACTAATGATGAGTCCCTGGAGAAATTTGTCTTCGAGAGGAATGCTCCGCAGTTCTTTGATGCGGGTGTCTTTAGCATATCGTTCCGCCAGTTCTCTCTTCTCCTTTCTTGATTTAAGTACTTCGAAGTATCGCAGCTGTTCAGTCTTCATCCATTCTTCTTCCTGGGAGCTGGAACTGGTGCTGGTTGCCCGGGCAGGATTCCCCTGGTTTCTGCCGGCCTGCACTGGTGGCGCGGCGGATTCACCCGTTTTCAGGTTTGTCAGCTGCATCGTTTCGCCGGTGGAGATATCCCAGGCATACAGGTTCTGATTGCGCGCATATACGATCTTGCTATCCCTGAATGAAAACTGGGCATTGCTTTCAATATCGATCGTTTGTGTGACGCGTTTTACCTGCGGTGATCTTATTTCTTTATAGAAAATATCGCCATCCTTGCTATAGGTATAGGCCGTCCTTTGCAAATTGTACACGATCATGTTGCCCGTAACGAGCGCCTGCTTCTGCGTCACGCTTGCCTTTACAGGAATGATATTGGAAAGGGTAATGAAATAAAGAGAATCGTCCGGCACCTTATCCGGATTCCAGCTAAAGAAAAGTTGTTGTCCATCGGCACTCCATTGCGGTGCAGACGGAGAACTGCCGATCCATTTCGGATCACGCATGATCGTCTCGACCGTGAGTGGTTTTTGGGCCGGTTGGGAAAAAGAAAGGAGGGAACTCAGCAGCAGGAACAGAGTCGTGTAGTGCTTGGTCATTAAATAGCATTTAAGCTATAAATATAACCACGCATTTCGAAAACCGGCCAACCCGGTGAAGAATGAATTTATCCCGCTGCATATACAAACGGTGAGAACGTGAATCGTCAATCGTCAACCTGCCTGCCGGCAGGCAGGTCGTGAATACAACACTCCGGTATAAGAGTCCTGCGTATCTCTTAATTATTGGGCGCGCCGCTATCTATCCAGCAGATGATGGTGTTCTTCTGCGAGGCGCTGAGCGTGGTATTCTGAGGCATGAGTCCCGATTTTACCGCCGCGCGGATATCGGAACGGGCATTGAAGACCTGGGTATAATTGGTGAGCGGGCCCGGTCCGTTTATGCTCCCCGTATTGTGACAGCCTGCCTGGTTACAGAATGTCTGGATCAGGGGATTTACATTGGCAGCAAAAGTCTTATCCACGCCATCGCAGCTCTGAACGGTTTCATTTGGCGATGTACTGCTTTTACTGCAGGATAATACGAACAGGACTGATAGCATGGCGACAAAAAGGAACGATACCCCTCTTAGTTTCATAAAGAATCTTTTTGAATGAAAAAACACAATTCCTTAGAACCAAACGGGAAAAGAAATAGAAAGTTGCCTCGCCCAATCAAAAATAATCAGATGATATCGTCAATATTTCGTTGAATATTCTTCGCCAAAAGGTCTGTGGGAATATCGTTCTCATCCCCACCAAATGGGTCTTCGATCTCTTCGGCAATGAGTTCGAGGCTGGCGAGCACATAGAATATGAAGGCTACAACGGGGATGACATAGTAGCCCAGTTGAAAGACATAACCAAAGGGCAGCGTCATGACATAGAAGAAAACGAATTTCTTAATGAACTCGCTGTACGAAAACGGTATCGGTGAATTCTTGATCCTTTCACAGGCGCCGCAGATCTCGGTGAATGATTGTAATTCATTATTAAGAAAAAGCAATTCTTCTCCCGTGATCTTGCGGTCGCGGTGCAATTGATGGACATGCTGGATCAGCAGCATGGCAACCTGGTCGGGCACATGCTTGGCAGGATCGATCTTCCTGAAGATGACGCCGTGGTCTTCTTCACTGAATAATTCCACCCGCGTCTCTTCGCTTCTCAGGTGTTGATGCAGGGCAGCTGCAAATGCGGGTATCGTCTTGCGGAAGAAAGCCCGCTGTTCATCATCCGGCGGAAGTATCGCATTCAACTTCATGGCGAGATTGCGGCTGTTGTTCACGAGGCTTCCCCAATTCTTCCTTCCTTCCCACCAGCGGTCATAGGCGGTGTTGGTGCGGAAGACGAGCAGCATGGAAATGGCGAAGCCCAAAAGACCGTGCATGATAGGAATGTTCCGCAGGTAATTTTTATCGGAGAGATGCCACCAGGACAGGTCCATGAATGCAATGAGGCCGGAATAAACACAGATGCCTATGATGAGGGGCAACAGTTTCCTGAAGGTGTCCGCCTTGTGAAAGCGGAAGACATACGAGAACCAGTCCTTTGGATTATAGGAGATCATAAGCCGTTCTTTTATCAAAAGTAAGGGTGAAAGACATTCCGGCGCGTAATGGTCTCTCAGGCATGTAGTCGATATGCTACAAAAGTGGCTTGAGAAATACGACCCCGGAATGAGAACTGCAACTATTTTTTTCAGCTCCCTTTGGGGGTTTCTTTGTGTCATCAAGCAATTGAGAAACCAGACCTGAAGATAAGAACTGAAGATAAGATTTGCCATCCGTTAGTAATAGAAGATCCAATCCCGAATGAAGAATGTCCAGTTTCCGTGAGTAACCGTCCCTGGATACCGGCCCACCTGCCGGTTTACTTTCGATTATTTTAGTAGCACAATAGCCCGTTTTTATCCAATTGATCCATACCCTCCCGAAAAGCCTTAACCGTAAATTGTATTTCTATGAAATCAACTGGAATCGCTTTAGTAGCGCAAGCATCTGCGCTCTGTGAATTGGTAGACAAATTGATCAAGACCTCTTCGATTGCCGCCACACGTAACCGCAGTTTCATCATCAACAATGTTCCGGAGGGATTATCCGTCACTGCTGACGAGAATATTCTTTCCACCATCATCAGTGTGTTGTTGCAGTATGTTGTGAACCATGCCAGGGATACCTGCATAACGATCTCGGCCAAGGCTTACAACGATGTCGTATTGATGCATGTGAAGGATGCCAATGGCTGCAGCAATGATGGGATCAGCTATGGCGTTCAACAGGTGCAGCACCTGGCCCGGAAAATGGGCGGGTTCCTCGATGTCACCAGTTACCGCCGTCGTGAGACGACCATTGCATTCACGTTTCCGAACCTGAAGGCTGCGGCCTGATAGTTGGGGAATAGGGAATTTGGAATTGGGAATTGGGCTTTACGAGAAGATTCTTCAACTGTTGGACGAATTCCTTATTCCAAATTCCTTATTCCAAATTCCCTACTCCTCACCGTTCCTGCGGCGGCCGAGTGATTTGTCCAGCGCCATGAGGAGGAGACCCAGCACCACGAAGACCAGCATGATACCTACAGAATTGACCGCGACCCGCTGATAGCCGTATTCAACGACGTTGAGAAATGGATATGGATAGAATCCCGAGAACGAACCGCGTAGCAGGGCATAGGTGAGATAGAACGCGGGGTAGATCATCCAGGGAAGTAAATTGCGCCACTTCAATGTTCCCTTCGGAACAAAAAATATCCAATAGACCACAAAAAGGAGGGGCACTACCACGTGCAATAGTTCATCGGCCAGCCTCCCTCTTCCTGCGAGGTGTACGAGTCCGCGCAAAAGCACATTGTACACGATACCGACGACGAGAATATAGAGAGCGATCGCTGTCTGAGTGCATGGTCTTGAGAAGAATTTCCCAGGCCTTGTAGCTGGGAAAAGCAGAGCCAGCGTTACGCAAACTGCAACCAGGATATTCGTCCATATTGTAAAAAAGATCAAAAAACGATCGACCGCTCCCAATGGCGTCATACCATTCCCCGGCGTGTTGTCTATTAAAATATATAATTGCAATGCGAGGGCGAACCAGGCAGTAACGGCAGTTACGATCATCCAGCCCATGGCGGTCTTTGAATGGGTATTCATGAGTTATCAAGATAAGGCAATCGGCGTGAATCTTCAACGTGAATCGTGAACAACGTGAATCGTGAAACGTCAATCGTGAATAGTCTCCGACTTTTGTATTTTCCCTAATGGTATCGACGGCATTGGGACAGCACTAACTGGTTTGAGCAATTTTAAGACTGTCGCTATTGACGATTCACGTTTCACGATTCACGTTCTGTCGTCGATGTCATTGGGGTTCAAAATTAGATTTTTTTGTTTTTGAACCACTAAGACACGAAGGACACAAAGAGGCACGAAGGAATACAAATTAACCACTGGGAACACAAAGAAAGTACAAGGGGGCACAAGGATATCCCTATCCAAGGTCACCCTTTTGACTTTTTACTTTTGAATTTTGACTTTTGACTTTCGCTTGGCTTATTTCTTCTTATGCATTACGATTAATGCAGTTCAGGTCATCGAAGGCTGTTTCCAGTCGCTTGATGAATGTTTCCTGTCCCTTCCGCAACCATACGCGAGGATCGTAGTATTTCTTGTTAGGCTTATCTTCTCCTTCCGGATTTCCCAGCTGTGCCTGCAGGTATCCTTCGCTTTTCTTATAGTTCAGGAGAATCCCCTCCCAGAAGGCCCATTGCAGATCCGTATCGATATTCATTTTAATGGCGCCATAACCGATCGCTTCCCTGATCTGGTTTTGCGGAGAGCCGCTGCCACCATGGAAAACGAAATACACCGGCTTGGCTTCCTTCTTGAGTTCCTTTTGAATATAGACCTGGCTATTGTTCAGGATCTCCGGGCGCAATTCCACATTACCGGGCTTGTACACCCCATGAACATTCCCGAATGCCGCAGCAACGGTAAATAATTTACCGACCTTGCTCAGTTCCTTGTAGGCATAGGCAACATCCTCGGGTTGCGTGTACAGTTTTGAATTGTCTGCATCGCTATTGTCAACCCCGTCTTCTTCGCCACCGGTAACGCCGAGTTCTATCTCGATGCTCATTCCCAATGGCTGCATGCGCTTGAAGAATTCAACTGAGGTTGAAATGTTTTCCTCGATCGGCTCCTCGCTGAGGTCGAGCATATGAGAACTGAAGAGAGGCTGTTTCTTTTCCTTGAAGAATTGTTCGCCGCTATCGAGGAGGCCGCTGACCCATGGGAGCCATTTCTTTGCCGCGTGATCGGTATGCACAATGACCGGCACACCGTAATATTTCGCCACGTTGTGGATGTGCAGTGCGCCCGAAACGCCGCCTGAAATATTCCCCTGCAGCTTATCATTCGGCATTCCCTTTCCGGCGATGAACTGTGCGCCGCCATTAGAGAATTGAACGATCACCGGAGAATTGACCTTGGCCGCCGTCTCAAGCGTAGCGTTGATCGAATCGGTGCCGATACAGTTTACGGCTGGAAGTGCGAATTCATTTTTCTTTGCGTCATTGTAGAGGGCTTCCAGCTCTTCACCGAATAGCACCCCGGCTTTGTACTTTTTCATTTTTGTCTTCTTCTTTTTGTTCAGCAGTTTAAAAAAAGGCAGGCATCGCTTAGGAGGCGCTAATATACTTATTTAATATTTTTCCCTCCATTTTTATGCCTATCAGTCGTTAGTCTTGCCCACATTGCGTTGAACCAGCATAAGGTTCTTTTGAAGCGTTAGTTTCAGATGGCGTTTTACGATCTGTCCCATGGAGCGGCACCGGGAGAAGGCCGTCGTGTTGAGGAAGGCATTGAGCTCCTCCTTCAATTGGTTTATTTTCTCCGGGGAGGAAATATCATCACCCGACATGATGTCCAGCAATTCCTTGATGCGATAGCGCGACGAGGCCAGCCTGAATGTTATCAGTGTCCTTTCCTCCGCCTGGTATTGGGCAATGGATTCTTTGTTCAAATGCGCCAGGCACAATTGCACGAGGGGGTAGTTCTCCTTGAAGAATTGCGGGAGATAGAGATTCTTTCTTCCTTCATAGCACTGTTGGTCGAAGTCGATGGCGCGGATGCGAAATTGGTAGTCCTCGATATCCGGTGTAATGTCCACGACAAAATTATAACTGCGCATATCACCCAACAGGCGGACGAAGCAACGCTCGTTGAACTTTACAAATTCCTTGGCCAGCCTGATCTTATTGTACAGCGGGTCGTGCATCATCTCCTGGATGAAGACATCGCCGGGAATGCCGGGTATGTGTTCCTCCACGAGTGTATTGTTGTCGGTAAGGAAGGTAATGCGGTTGGGAGAGAGGATGTGTTCCAGCTCAAGCCCATAGATGCGCGAGGCATCCGCTATCTTGATATAATAATGATCGTAGTTGTCGTTGTATTTATTCACTATGCGGATGCGGAAGGGATGGGAATTGCCGAAGCTGCAATAGTCGATCCGCGCCACATCCAGGTGACTCGTGAAGCTGAAATCGCCTTCCGTTTTTAGTATCGCATAGATGTTCACCAGCCCTTCACGGATGAAGTCCCACTCGCGTTTATCGTAGATCGTTTTTTCCCAGAGCGTATCCTTCCCTTTCTTGTTGATAATGGGAACGGAATAGGTATAGTTTAAGAGATCGGTGTAGGCCACGGGCAACTTTACTTCCCTGGCATGATGGCGCAGGTAATTTCGGAGCGGCTTGCTCACCGGGAACATCGGCTTCTTGCGGGACGGCTTATCGTTTCCTATTGACCCCAGGGCATCATTATTTTCAGCGAACCTCATTGACTGAAAGGTAGCAAATAGTCTGCAGTGAAACCGGCAGGAGCTCAGGTGGCCGACCAACGAGGAGCTATTTATTTATTTTAAGTTATTGCATTAGTTCCCTGAAGTAGCCCGGCGCATATTTCATCCGGCTACCATACCAGCTGAACATCTCCCCATCGACGAGGATGATTTTTGTGGCGGGCAGTTGGGCCTGGAGTTCATCGACATGTTTCTGTGCGAATGGAAATGGCTCGGAAGACAGGAGCAATACTTCCGTTCCGGAATGCCTGATATCGTCGATAGTTACCGCCGGGTAGCGGGTATTTTTCTTAAATGCATTTTCGAATCCTGCCTTTTCCATCATCGCATGGATGAAGGTGTCGCCGCCGGCTGTCATGTACGGATCACGCCAGATCAGGTATGTTGCTTTAAGGAATGGAGGTGCCGGGGTGTAATCATTGAATCGCATTTCGATCGTTGATATCAATTCACGGGCTTGTTTCACCCTGCCGGTCAGAAGACCCACCTGGCGGATCATTTCCAGCGCAGTTTCGAGGTTGCTGACATCACTCACCCAGACAGGGCACAGGTCTGCCAGGGCTTCCACCTGTTCTCGTACGTTCTCCTCCACGTTGGCGAGAATGAGATCGGGTTTTAGCGCCCTGATGGCTTCCAGGTGCAATTGCTTGGTGCCGCCGACACGCTGTTTTTTACGAAACCAATCTTCGGGATGAATGCAGAACTTGGTGATGCCGGCAACTTCCCTGTCGAGCTGGAGTTCTGCCAGTAATTCGGTCTGCGAGGGCACCAACGAAACGATGCGATGGGGTGGATGGACTAGTTGAATGGTCTTACCTGTCTGATCGATAAACTCAGGCATTTTTTAGTGCAAGATAAGGATACAGGAAAGCAATGGCCGTAGCCATGGCCTGAACCTGAGATAGAAAATAAATGGACGGACGGAAGAAAAGAAAGGATAAGGTTGAAGGAAAGTTCACCGCGCCTCCTGCTAAAATTTCTTTTAGCAGGAGGGTTCCGGACTTAGTTACTTTTCATGGATTTTTGGACACGGTGACTCAGCGGTCTTCAAGGATTAATTGGATTGGAGTCTTTCGACAGGATCTTGGATTTTGGAACGGTTTTTGGTTTTTCGGCGCTCTTCTTAAAAAGAGAGAACGTCGGTCGATACTGGATTCTAAACTTTGGTTTTTCTAAGGATCGGTCTTTCTAGGTGACTGGACGGTCGGGTCGGTTTATTTAGGATTGGATATTGATAATTAACTCTCAATCAACTTCTGAAACAAAAATAGATGTCTAAACTTTAACAAAATAGAGCAGTAATGCTGTATTTCTGTGCTTCAGTATTTACCATAGTGAGCGTAAACTATCGTGAATCCGGTCGCTTGAAAGTAGTATAGCCTCTCGGTAATAATACGATTAACGGCTACGCAAACGATACCAATCTTGTTTCAGGTCAAGATAAAACTAAGTGCATCTATTTACCCAGTGCCTGTAGAACATCGTACTTCGTAATAATATGGTAGTTCCCGGCCTCGTCTTTTGCCAGGATTGCGCCGTTGCCTTTATGGATAAGGGGACTTAATTTCTCAACTGGGGTATCAAATTCCACAATCGGGAGGGCTGGTTCGAGAACTTCAGAAACTTTTGAACTTTTTAGATCGGCGTTATCGAACACCTTCTGAAATAGCCCGCCTTCGCTGATGGCCCCTATGGGTCCGTCTCCGCCATTCATGACAGGTATCTGTTCGATGTCGTATTTCTTCATTAATTCGACGGCTTCTCCCACGGATTGGTTCTCATCGATGGTAATAAGGCGTTGCGTACCCCTCGAGCTGATCACATCCTTGAATGTCTTCACATCGAGGAAGCCGCGTTCGATCATCCATTGATCGTTATAGATCTTGGCGACGTAGCGGCTGCCATGATCATGAAAAATGCAGACCACGAGATCGTCCTTTTTTAATTTGGATTTCAGCTGGGTCAGTCCCTGGAAACAACTGCCGGCGCTATAGCCGCAGAAGAGGCCTTCTTCCTTTGCGAGTTTACGCGCCATGACGGCGCCGTCCTTATCGGTCACCTGTTCGAAATGATCGATGACGCTCATATCATAATTATCGGGAATAAAATCCTCGCCGAAGCCTTCGCTGATATAGGGATGAACCTCGTTCATGTCTATGGTCCCTGTATTGAAATATTTGGTGAGTAGTGATCCATACACATCGATGGCCCAGATCTGGATGGCAGGATTCTTTTCCTTCAGGTACATGGCCACGCCGGTAACGGTGCCGCCGGTGCCGGCAGTGCACACGAGGTGTGTGACTTTTCCATCAGTCTGTCTCCATATTTCAGGGCCGGTGCTTTCATAGTGGGCGAGGCGATTGGCCAGGTTATCATACTGGTTCATGTGATAGGAGTTCGGAACCTCCTTCGCCAGTCGCTTGGCCACGCTGTAATAGCTCATGGGATCCTCGGGCAGCACGTTGGTAGGGCATACGATCACTTCGGCGCCTACGGCCTTCAGTATGTCCGCCTTTTCTTTGGATTGCTTATCGGTAGTGACGAATATGCATTTATATCCTTTTACCACGGCGGCGAGCGCGAGACCCATGCCGGTATTGCCGCTCGTACCCTCGATGATGGTGCCGCCCGGTTTCAGATTGCCTTCCTGTTCGGCCACCTCCACCATCTTGAGCGCCATGCGATCCTTGATGGAGTTACCGGGATTGAAATAATCTACCTTGGCCAGGATAGTGCAGGGGAAGTCCTTTGCTATTTTATTCAGCCTGATGAGCGGTGTGTTGCCGATGGTCTCCAGTATATTATTCTTGATATCCATTGTGCAAAGGTAAGGTACGTGAATCGTGAAACCGTCAATCGTGAATAGCGGCAGTCTTAAAATTGCTCAAACCAGTTAGCGCCTTCCAATTTGCCGTCGAGACCCCCACGAGAAATACAAAGGTCGGAGACTATTCACGATTAACGTTTCACGATTCACGTTGAGGATTCACGTTTAACCCTCTTATTGGCCAGGTAACGGTCGATGAAGAATAATCCAATGACCACATTGACCATCATGAAAATGTTGATCCAGGTATTGTTGAAGATTTTGCCTAGGTCGAATTTATTGAAATTGACTTTATTGAAATCAACGGGCATTGACGAGCTGTCGTTACTACCACTCCAGTCGAGCTGGGCGAAGCCATAGACGATGAAGCCCGTGATGAGGAGAACGAAGAAGAGGCCGATCCCTCTTATGACATTCTTGTTGATATAGGTTTTGGTGGCGGGCGCAATATGAAGTTTGCCTATCTCATCCATTACGTTCTTCGTGAACCGCATGGATGGCTCGTCCAGTTCGGAGGACTGCATGAGCTGATGAATATCGAGCAGCTCGCCATACTTCTCCTTCCATTCGGCATTCGATTGAATGAGCCGGTCGATCACAGTTTTTTCCCCTGCATCGGTGAGACCATCGATGTATTCCCAGAGGCGGGCCTCCATTTCTTCGTTGCCCGAAGCGGAATTATCATTCATTTCATTCATAACGACCTCCTTTTTTTTACCAGGGTTTTAAGTACCAGGTATGCTTGTTCTATACGGGTGTCTTCTATTTATAGTCATTTACTTCTTCTGCGAAGTGTTTCTCCATCTTTTCCCTGAGTCTCGTTCGTGCTCGGTGAAGTCTCACCTTGGCGGTATTGGCTTCAATTCCGAGCACGAGTGCTATCTCTTCAAGGGTTTGTTCGGCTTTATAAAACAAAGTAATGATCTCGGCATCGTCGGTGCCCAGCAGGTTGATGGCCTGGTTCACCATGCCGACCCTCGATTTCTGCTCCACCAGGTTGGCGCGGAATCCCGAGTCCAGGCTGTCGGCGATCTCGAAGACCTTTTCGTTATCTAAGGAATGGATCTCCAGTTTTTTCTTTCTCAGGAACGTAATGCAGGTGGTGTTCACGATCGTATATAACCAGGTGCTGAACTTGGAAGCGCCCCTGAAATCGGCCAGCGCCCGGTAGGCCTTGATAAAGATGTCCTGCGATAATTCCTCCGCGTCCTCCCTGTTCTTAGTGAACCGCATGGCCAGGGTAAAGACATAGTTCTGATAGCGGTTCACCAACATGGCATATGCCTGCTGGTCACCCCCTAGCACTTTGCTAATGATCTCATTATCATTCTCTCCGGTAGACATCTTACAGTAAGACTACGGTTGGGTTGGTTTGGTTACACAAGGTAGAACAATTAGCCAATTTGATAATTTGGTAATTTGATAATGAGGCGTGCTCCGATGAGAAATAACTGGCCTGACCAGGATCATTGTCAAATTGCCAAATTATCAAATTACCAAATTGGGCACTGTAACCTTTACTGAAGGTCTGTAGTCTCAGTCTTTGTAACCGGTTAGAAAAAAAGCTCACCCCCTGTAACCCGGACAACGAAACGGTAGTCAAAGTGAGCAAATAGAAAAACATTAAATAACAATAAACCGCATTTTATGCCAGCCTCAGCAGCACTCTTCCTTATCGTTTCCTTCGTCAGCTTTTTCGCCTGTATCTTCGGGATATACTATCTAAGGACCCGGCAGAACATGGCCATGATCGAGAAGGGGATGAATCCAAAACAATTCCTTAACCGTCCCGCTCCTTATAAGAACCTCAAGTGGGCGCTCTTATTGATCGGCGCCGGTCTCGGCCTCTTCTTAGCTTACCTGCTCGACAACTATGTGCTTACTTATAATACCTACAGCA
The DNA here is from genome assembly GCA_035488975.1 of Chitinophagaceae bacterium. Classification (GTDB taxonomy): domain Bacteria; phylum Bacteroidota; class Bacteroidia; order Chitinophagales; family Chitinophagaceae; genus DATHKS01. The sequence continues at coordinate 14,091 of DATHKS010000601.1, forward strand.
GGTATGACCACGACCACGACGGCAGAAACGTACCGATCTATTTTGCCCTCATAGCCATCGGCGGCGGCCTCGGTCTCTTCGGCTCCTATATCATGGAGAAGAAATGGTGGGACGAGAATAAGACTAAAGAACAAGCCTGAGGAAAGGAATACACCAGGTAAGAAAAAAGACCCGCGGACTTCATCCGCGGGTCTTTTAGTTATTTCTCCAGAGTCTCGATGGCTTTTTTGATCACGCCGTCCTCGCTGTTCAGTATCTGGAAGTATCCATTGCTCCTCCACCGGAAGCGGCCGAGGAATGCCTCGAGCCTCTTCTGCAATGCGACTTTCTGCGCAGTATTGAGTACGTGAAGGTTTACCGAGTCCCTGCTCGCATAATTGATGAACGGTTCCCACATAGCCTCGCCGGAGTTGAATTCGGTGGTATAGGCCTCCACCGAAGGGAAGCCGTCGATCTTCTGCCTATGCCCGAGATACCAGGTATAGACGAAATTATTGAAGGTGCCATCCAGGAAGAGTCTATTCACACCCGCGGGATAAGTGGCCGTATCTATGGGGACGAATATATCGGGCATGATGCCGCCACCGCCATACACTGTATGACCTCCAGGTGTTCTGAATTCCTTACCCTTATTCACCTTGTTCGAATCGGCATACAGGGCTTCGCCGTTCGAATAGCGTTCCCATATCTCGTCCATATATACTTTCTTGCCTTTCGCATACGAGCGCTGGATACTGCGCCCAAGCGGCGAATAGTACCTGGCTACAGTGAGCCGAAGGGCTGAACCATCGCTCAACTGGTATTGCTCCTGCACGAGACCCTTACCGAAGCTACGGCGCCCGATAATGGTGGCCCTGTCCCAATCCTGCAATGCGCCTGCAAGAACTTCGCTGGCGCTCGCCGAGAGTTCATCCAGCAGTACCACGAGCTTTCCCTTTTCGAAGAGCCCGGGGCGGCGGCAACGGTATTCGCGTTTCTTGCTATTGGTTCC
>DATHKS010000602.1:0-2520 GCA_035488975.1 Chitinophagaceae bacterium
GCAAATGTACAGAGAGGAATGTGCCAATTAGCAAATGTGCCAATGTGCAAATGATCCTTATTAGAAGTACCACTACCTATCGAAGCACGCCGTATTGGCACATTGGCATATTTGCTAATTGGTACATTACGATTGGGATTACCATCTAATAAGCGCACTCCCCCACTTAAACCCACTTCCAAATGCAGCAAGGCAAACGAGATCGCCGTTCTTTACCCTTCCTTCCTCCCATGCCTCGCATAGGGCGATCGGGATAGATGCGGCCGTTGTATTTCCATAACGTTCTATATTATTATATACCTGGTCATCGCGTAGCTTCAATTGCTGCTGCACATATTGTGCAATGCGGAGATTCGCCTGGTGTGGCACGAGCACCTTTATATCGGAGGTCTGCAACCCATTTTTCTTTAAGGCTTCCATGATCACTTCGGGAAATTTAATGATCGCCTTCTTAAATACCGCCGGCCCATCCATCACGGGAAACACCTGTGCCTTATCGACCATTGCATGACTGAAAAACATTTGCCCGATCTCCGCCTCATCGAAATCGGCCAGAACTCTCCCATCGTTCCAATGATTGGCGTGCGTACCCGGGTTAAACATGGCCAATAGTTCGGCGCTTTCTCCGTCGCTATGTAAATGAGTAGAGAGTATTCCCTGCCCTACCTCTTGCGCCGGCTGAAGAACAACGGCGCCTGCTCCATCGCCGAAGATCACCGATATATTCCTTCCCCGCGTAGTGAAGTCAAGACCGAATGAATGTTTTTCCGCTCCCACCACCAGGATATTCTTATACATCCCGGTCTTGATAAACTGGTCGGCTACGCTCAGGGCATAAATGAAACCACTGCATTGGTTGCGGATGTCGAGCGCTCCAATTTCTTTCATCTTCATCGCGCGTTGAAGGAGAACTCCGCATCCGGGAAAATAGTAGTCGGGCGAGAGCGTGGCGAAGATGATGAAGTCGATATCGGCAACGGTAATCCCTGCACGATCGATGGCGATCCTGGAAGCCTCCACACCCATCGTTGTCGTGGTCTCATCCGTGCGGTGGGCGTATCTCCTTTCTTTGATCCCCGTCCTTTCCTGGATCCATTCATCACTGGTATCCATATACTTCAGCAAGTCGTTATTCGTAACAATATTTTCGGGGACATATCTCCCGATTCCAGCGATCTTTGAGAGGGTCATGACAGGCAATTTAGTCGGGCAATATAGCGAATACAGGTAAAATGAAATTGTTTCGGTCAGCATGCTGGTTTCTGACGAGAATAGCACGATATTTTCTAAGCATGTCAGGGATTTAGCAATCATTACTAAGTACTTAGCGAATGGAGCAAGCAGTAAAGAAAAAAGGAGGTTGGAGGCGCATTGGCAGGATCGTGCTCAAGACGGTCATGTGGATTTTTTTGCTCATTGTTGCTCTTTTCCTGCTCATTCTCACTCCCCCGGTTCAAAGCTTCATACGAAAGAAAGCGACAAATTATCTCGAGAAAAAATTGGCCACCAAGGTGGAGATCGGAAGGATGTTTATCACCCTATCCGGTAAGATAGCACTCGATGATATCTACGTCGAGGACCGCCAGAAGGATACACTTTTATCCGTTGGTGAGCTGCGGGTCAACATGAGTTTCTACAAGATCATTTTCAAAAATGAGCTCGATATCAACAGCGTCAAGTTAGAGGAGGGCACGATCAGGATAAAGAGAAACCTCCCGGATACCGCCTTCAATTTTCAATTCATTGTCGATGCGTTTAGTTCCGGTTCGCCCGATAGTGTGAAGACCACGGATACTTCTGCTTCCATGGCCATCAATATCGGCAAGGTGGAATTGAATAACGTTCGCTTCGCATACCAGGATGTGGTTACCGGAAATGATATTGTCACCAACATCGGGCATTTCGATACAAAGATCGAAAAGTTCGATCTCGATAAAATGCATTTCATCATACCGCAGGTCAACCTGAGCGATCTCACCGCGAAGGTGACACAGGTAAAACCGCTCGTGATAATTGCAGACACGACGGTCGAGCGGGTAAAGGCGGAGAATGCCGGCAGTCCTTCACCCGTACTTCAACTGGAGTTTCAACATATCGCCCTGAAAAATATCGGCGTCGATTACAATGATAGTATCGGCGCAATGTACACCAATGCACAGATCGGCACGCTTGACATATCGCCCCGAAAGATCGACCTCGCGAACCAACAGTTCGATCTCGGGAAGATCCTGCTTGGGAAGACAAAGGCAGTAGTGAGAATGGATAAGACGATGAAGACAACTGTCAGTAAACCGTTGGCGAATGATTCCTCGACGACCAGTCCTTACAAATTCAATTTCGCCAGCCTCGGGCTGGACGATGTGACGCTTCAATACGACGACAATAACGATCCTGCTCAGAAGCAGGGCATGGATTATTCTCACCTGAATGCACAGGTGACCACATTGCAGGCAAATGATTTCCTCCTCGGTACCGATTCGATCATGGGGAAGATCTCCAAAGTAAGACTCAAAGAACAGA
>DATHKS010000603.1:0-3882 GCA_035488975.1 Chitinophagaceae bacterium
CGACGACATCGAATCATATACCATATTAAAGGGATTAATGGCAGCCGCGCTCTATGGCAGCCGTGTGCAAAACGGCGGGATCGTCATTTCCACCAAGAAAGGAAGCAAATCGAGAAAGGGATTTACCGTGGAGTTCAACTCTACCAACTCTATCGATAAAGGATTCCTCGCATTTCCCCGTGTGCAGGATGAATACGGCCCGGGTGAAAATGCACTCTATGCCTTCGGCGATGGCAAGGGCGGCGGTAAGAACGATAACGACTATGATGTATGGGGCCCAAGATTCGAAGGACAGTTAATTCCGCAGTATGACGGAACATATGAGCCGAACAATACATTCACCACCACTTATCCCGGCGGGCACGACCAGGACTATACGGGTCATATTCAACCTACGCCATGGATAGCGCGTGGAAAAGACAATCTCGGGCGATTCCTGCGTTCCGGTTTTCAAACGACCAATAATATTTCCCTGAGCGCCAATGGCGATAATTACAATCTTCGGTTCTCGCTGTCTCACTCTTATCAGCAAAGCATCGTTCCCAATAGTGGTCTCAACATCACCAATTTCAACATGTATGGATCCTTCAATCCATCCAAGCGACTCAAGATAGAGGCGAACCTTAATTTCAACCGGCAATACTCTGACAATTTTCCCGATGTCGATTACGGACCCAATAGTCTTATCTATAATATCGCTATATGGACGGGCGCCGATTGGGATGTAGACGCTCCGGATATCAAGGGAGAATGGCAACCAGGCAAAGTGGGAACGCAATCCATCTTTGCCGAGTATCAACGTTATCACAATCCATGGTTCACCGTCAACGAATGGTTGCGCGGTCATCATAAGAATGATATATATGGATACGTATCCGCGAACTATAAATTGACTGATGAGCTCAATGTGACGGCGCGGACGCAGGTAACGACCTACAACCTGTTGCGCACGGAGAAGATGCCTTTCTCCGCACACCCCTATGGCCGCGAAGGCGGTCAGGGCGACTATCGGGAGGACCATCGTGATCTCTTCGAGAACAATACGGAGCTCCAGCTGAACTACAACTATAAGGCGTTTAGCAAATTCCTTACTCTTTCGGGATTGGTGGGCGGCAACCTGCGCACCTTCTCCTATAATTCAACGTTCACGTCGACCGATTATCTCAATATACCAAACGTATATAGCTTCAGTAATTCCAAGAACCCCGTGCAGGCCAACAGTTTTGCCTCTGATATGCGCGTGCTGAGCACCTATGCTTCATTGGACGCGTCGCTTGATAAGTATGCGACACTTTCCTTTACGGGGCGTATTGACAAGTCTTCGGCCTTGCCGGATGGAAACAATAGCTATTTCTATCCCAGCATCTCGTTGTCTTCGGTCATATCCGACTATGTCAAGCTACCAACCGTGATCTCATTCCTGAAGATCCGCGGTTCCTTTGCAACGGTGCACGGTGATGCGACTTCTTCCACCATCGGCCTCGCGCCATTCTCTACCATCTCCGCCTTCGGTAGCTCGCCGGCCGGCAACTCGCTGTTCGATTACCCGCTTGGTTATGGTAGTAACTACCAGTCACCCTACAACGGCCCTGACTATTCTCTTTCCACAGCCTACTCCACGAGTAAGCCTTACAATAGTCAGACTGCAGCGCAATACACCAATAACCTGTTCGATCCAAACATCAAGACCTTCAACCGCGTCAGCTACGAACAAGGATTCGATATCAAATTTCTGAAGAACAGGCTGGGATTAAGTGCGACGGCGTTTCAGTACATTGATGGACCCAGGATATTGCAGAATCCTATCTCGACCGCGTCTGGATATGGCTTCTATTACCTGAATGCATTGAAGACGAAGAAGCAGGGATATGAACTGTCAATATCGGGCACACCCATAAGAACAGCATCCGGTCTCTCATGGGATGTCATGGTCAACGCATCAACCTTCCAGGATAAATACCAGGAACTGCCTCCGGGTCAGGATGTGTATAATACTTTCTTTCATAAAGGAGACCGTGTAGATAAATTGTACACCAGTGCCTTTGTAAAGACAACCGATGGCCAGATCATCAACGATGATGCAGGTAAGCCACTTGCGAATCCTATCGGCCGGTACGTGGGCAACCTGAATGCGAATTACCAATGGAGCGTCTACAATAAGATAACCTGGAAGGGCATTTCCCTGGGTTTTCAATTTGACGGAAGCGTGGGTGGCGTTACGAGTGACTACTTGCATAACAAGACCATGCGCGGTGGCCGTAACATTGAAACAGTAGAAGGTGCACTGGGTGCAGCACGGCTTGCCGACTTTCAGCATTCGGGCGATGCATCATTCCCCGGCGCCTATGTCGGGGAAGGGGTCGTGGTCTCCAATAATGTTGCCATCAACTATGATGGGGATGGAAACATTATAAATTACAAGGATCTTCAATTTAAAGCAAACACCCAGGTGACTCACGTCCAGGACTACGTCAGCCGTTATTATAATATCGATGAAGCCAACCTGATGAGCAAGACATTCTCGAAGCTGAGAGAAGTAACCATCGGGTATGATCTTCCGGAAAAATGGCTGGCCGGTACATTCATCTCGAAGGTGAGTGTTTCACTCATCGGTCGCAACCTTCTTTACTTCTATAAGGACAAGCGATTCAAGGATGTGGATCTCGATCAATACAATTACGCTCTCGGCGGCACCGGTCTGCAATCACCGACTACACGCCGTTTTGGATTCAACTTCAATGTTGTGTTTTAAAGACTAAAACTTACTAAAGATGAAAAAATTATTATTACTTCTCGCGGTTCCTTTCTTATTCCTCGTGATGTCGGGTTGTAAGAAATCGTTCAGCGATCTTACGATCAATGAGAATAAACCCACCTCGGTGCCTCCCTCGCTGCTCTTTAATGGCATCGTAAACGATATCGTCGAAGCGCCCTATACGATGAAAGAAAGATGGAATCAATACTATTGCTGCAACTACGACTACTACGGCAACAACCGGTATGATTTCAGTTCGGGCGATGATTATTACAGTACGCTGAAGAATGTGGTAAAGATGGAAGAGGAGGCGGCCAAGATGGGGCTTCCGGCCGGTAATGTCTATAGCGCCATGGGTAAATTCTTCAAGGCATATCTCTTCAGCCGGATGTCGTTGCAGATGGGAGATCTCCCTATGAGCGATGCGCTCAACGGTGCCTCGTCGCTCAAGCCGGTCTACGATCCCCAGAAGAATATCTTCATGAAGTCGCTCGCCTGGCTGGATACCGCAAATACGGATCTTTCGGCCCTCATCACGAGCGGTGATAATAACCTGAAGGGCGATATCTTTTTCGATAATAATCTTTCCAAATGGAGAAAGGTTGTTAACTCTCTTAAGCTAAGGCTCCTTATTAATTTAAGCAAGAAAGCGGGCGATGCAGATCTGAATCTCAAACAGCAATTCACGGCCGTCATGGGCAAGTCCGTGGATCTGCTCTTGCAAGGCAGGGCTGACGATCTCGCGTATGTGTTCATTCATCCTACCAACGATTACCCGATGACGCCTGATAATTTCGGTTTCGATGCATTGCGGTACAATACCTCAGGCACCTATGTTGGATTACTCGCGCAATTGCATGATCCCCGGGTGTATGTTACTACCGAACCTGCCGCCGCGATCGTAGCCGGCGGTGCGTCACCGACAAGCTTCACTGCATTTGTGGGCGCCCCTCCGGGCGAGGACCAGGGCAATATGTACATCAAGGCGAATAGCGGTCAGTATTCTCTCATCAACCGGTATCATTTCTACCAGACCTATACTGGCGAGCCCAGCATTCAGATTGGTTATTCCGAGCAATGCTTCAATATCGCTGAGGCCATCAACCGCGGCTGGATCACCTCCGGCC
>DATHKS010000604.1:0-4066 GCA_035488975.1 Chitinophagaceae bacterium
TATACGGAAGATGCGCTTACTGTATGCCGAACGGCAGAAGGTACTGATCCGTTTGCTGGCCGAATACCTCCCCGGTGACATCATACCGGATGTGGCTCCTTCGGGCATGCACCTGGTGTGTTACCTGTCGGAAAGAATAGATGTTGATACACTAAGGGAGGAAGCTGTCCGCCATCACCTGGTCCTGTCATTTGTTGATTCAATGACACTGCGGCACAGTGTGCCACCAGCCATCGTTTTGGGCTACACGGCCTTTTCAAAGTATAAATTGAAGATGGGAGTAGAGAAGCTGAGGATGTGCGTAGAAAGTGCTGTCGGTGGAAGGAGTTCGAAAAAAGAAATTCAAAAGTAAAAAGTCAAAAGGGCGTGTGTTGTTGAAGAGGTCGGAGGTTGGAATTCAAAATTCAAAAGTAAAAAGTCAAAATGTCAACCCGACCAATCAACTTACCGCCTCACCGCCTTCCCTGCCAATTTCCTTGTATTAATAAGTATCACCGGTAAAATTTAATTCAATTTTTTTCCGGCAAGGCGATGACTTGATAGCGGAATCTGCGTTTACCTTATCAACTTATCAACTTATCAACTTATCAACTTATCAACTTATCAACTTATCAACTTATCAACCTATCAACACCCAAATGGTCTTATTCTTTTTTGCAAAATGGATATAGCCACTTGCCGTCGTAGAGACTAGTTTTGTGTCAACAAAAAACGATAAGATGATCCCAATGAACATCGCACAATTCTATCTCCGTCTTGCGTTGGGCATTGACTTCCTCTATCTCGGCCTCGACCGGTTCGGCACCTGGGGACCAAATGGAAGCGCTGCTGCCAGTTGGGGCGACTGGCAGCACTTCTCCGCGTATGCGCACGAGTTGATGTTTTTCCTGCCGGCGGGCGTTGCCGGGGGGCTCGCCATACTGGCTACCATCGGTGAGCTGCTGTTTGGGCTATTGTTGATCATCGGTTGGAAGACACGGTTCGCGGCAACCGGCACCGGTCTTCTCACGGGTTGTTTCGCCATCGTCATGTTCGTGCAGGGAGGATTCGTTTCACCGGTGAACTATTCCGTTTTTGCCGTCAGCGCCGCCGGCTTCGTGCTGGGTACATTGCCATCCCATGCGTGGAGCATCGATGCGATACTTAATAAGAATAAAAAAATTTCACTCAATAATTAAAAACAAATCATGGAAAAGAGAATGAACTTCGGAAAGGTAGAACCGGCAGCCTATACAGCAATGGATGCACTCGATACCTACAATGAGAAGACAAGCCTGGAAAAATTGGAGCGTGAGCTGATCAAGATCCGTGCCTCGCAGATAAACGGATGCGGGTACTGCCTGAACCAGCATTCCCTGGATGCACGCAAGGCCGGCGCCAGCGAGCAATGGGTGTTTCTCATTGGTGCATGGAGAGAGGCGGGTAAGATATTTACGGATGAAGAAAAGCTATTGCTACAAATGACGGAGGAGATCACGCTGATCAGCCAGCATGGTTTGAGCGATGCGTCATATTCACAGTCTATTGCCGCGTTTGGCGAACAAAAGACCGCGCAGATCATCATGGCCATCGTGACCATCAATGCATGGAACAGGCTTGGAGTGAGTGCGCATTTGCACCCGAAAAAAAACAATTTGGCAATTTGACAATTTGCCAATGTGCCAATGGTGCGTGATATAACAGCTTGTTTACTTTTTTTCGGTCGTAAGCAAATTATAAAGCTGCAGCTATTCACGATTGACGTTTCACGATTGACGTTTCAAAAATCATACGTTATGACTAAAGTAGAACTCTTCCGCTCTCTCCACCAGCCCGGCAATCCCTTATTGCTGGCGAACGCGTGGAATGTACAAAGTGCCCGCATCTTCGAGAAATGCGGTTACAAGGCCCTGGCCACCTCGAGCGCTGCCATAGCAAATTCGCTCGGATATGAGGATGGCGAGAAGATCAATTTTCACGAATTATTATTTATCGTAGAGCTCATTGCCGCCAATACCTCGCTTCCCCTTACCGTGGACATGGAGTCCGGCTATGGTACGGAAATAGACGAAGTGATCAACAACATCGAGCAGTTGCACCAGGTAGGCGTGGTGGGCGCCAATCTCGAGGATACGGATAGGAACCAGCCGCAGCGCGCCCTGGTGCCCGCTACACAATTTGCAGATAAGATCAGTCAACTGAAGGCCGGCCTGAAGAAGAAGGAGATCGACTTCTTCATCAATGCGCGCACGGACGCCTACATCGTCGACCTGCCCGGTGCAAAGGAGATCACGCTCGAGCGGATCAAGGCCTACGATGAAGCAGGTGCCGATGGCATCTTCGTGCCCTTTGTGGCAAAGGAAGAGCTCATCGCACAATTCACAAAGGCGACGAAACTGCCGGTGAACATTCTATTTGCACCCGATCTTCCTTCGTTCACACGCCTCGGCCAACTAGGCGTAGCCAGGATAAGCATGGGTACTTCCGCCTTCCGCGCAACCTATGCCCACCTGGAAAGAATGGCGAAGGACGTTCTTGCAAAAGATGACTTTTCGCCGCTGGTCAAAATCTATACTGCATGATCTTTCGGATTACCGCACATTGTTTAGCGGTCTCAGCAGGGAAACATGGTTACTAAGCAGTCTGATGCTCAGTAACCGGTCGAGCGCCGTTGAACCCGCTGATCAGTCGTAAAGGAACACGAGCCGTTTCTTCAAAAACTCGCCTTTCTTCGTAAGTTCCTGCAGAGTACCATCGGAATTATAGACGGGTGTATAGACCTCGTGATCGATGGAATTGATCTCGCTTACGCGGCCATTCTCATCATAAGTGTACGCGTATTGGTGAAGGGTCGATTTGTGACGGATGATCATCTGGACCACCCGGTACTTCTCGTCATACTGATAACACTTACTCGTCAATGAATCCAGTTTCACATTGCACTCGTTCAGCTGGCCCGGCGCCCTTCGCAGGCTATCGGTGGGCATGAACTCGGGAATGGGAAAATGCCGGCTGGCGAAGTAGAGGTCGATTGCCGTTTTACTGATATCGACGGACTCCGCCTTCATCAGCGTGTCGATCGTTTCCCGGTAGCCGGGATTCTCGTTATTGTAATAGATGACCGTCAATTTCCGGACAGGCGATGAATGCGAATGGCAGCCAGCCACTAGCAGGAGGAGGACGAGGAAGGATAAAAACGATTTCATGGGGCAAATATACAAAGGGAAAAATGTGAATCGTCAATCGTGAATCGTGAGTCGTCAATCGTGAATAGCCCCCGACCTTTCCATTTCTCCTATAGGTCCCGAGGGCATTGTGAAGACCCTAACTGGCTTAGGCAATTTAAAGACTGCCGCTATTCGCGATTGACGACTCACGATTCACGTTTTTCATTCCCCGTCGTCATGCCGATTTTGCTTATTTTTGCGCTCTTTTATGAAATATCACAACGAAATACAACGCCGGAAGACGTTCGCCATCATCAGCCACCCCGATGCCGGCAAAACCACCCTCACGGAAAAATTCCTCCTCTTCGGCGGCGCCATCCAGGTAGCCGGGGCAGTCAAGAGCAATAAGATTAAGAAGCATGCCACGAGCGACTTCATGGAAATCGAACGGCAGCGCGGTATCTCCGTTGCCACTTCAGTCATGAGTTTCGAATACAATAATATTCTCATCAATCTCCTGGATACGCCCGGTCACAAGGATTTCGCCGAGGATACCTACCGCACGCTCACAGCGGTGGACAGCGTCATTCTTGTGATAGATAGCGTGAACGGCGTAGAGGCCCAGACCCGCCGGCTGATGGAAGTCTGCCGCATGCGCGATACACCCGTTATTGTCTTCATCAACAAGATGGACCGCGATGGAAAGAATCGCTTCGACCTGTTGGAGGAGATCGAAAAGGAATTGAACCTCGCACTTCACCCCATGACCTGGCCCATCAATAGCGGAAAAGAATTCAAGGGAGTCTATAACCTGCACGATAAAAACCTGCTGCTGTTTACGGCCAATACGAAAGCAACCGACGAGAACAGCATCTCGCTATCCGATCTTAGCAATGACGTAGTGGATCAGAAACTCGGCG
>DATHKS010000605.1:0-7098 GCA_035488975.1 Chitinophagaceae bacterium
TCTCTTTAACCTCGTACAACTCCGGCGTGGCGAGTCCGTCTTCCAGGATGCGGGTGTGCCGCATGCATATCTGTCGGGACAGAACGTGGAGATCATGGCAAGCTCGGACAATGTGCTGAGGGGCGGTCTCACCCGAAAGCATATCGATGTGCCCGAACTTCTCAGGCATGTAAAATGCGAACCGACCTATCCCCATATTCTGAAAGGGGAAACCAACGGGCAGCAACTCGTCTATAAGACACCGGCGCCCGACTTCGAGTTGAGTGGCTACTCATTGGCGAAGGGAGAAATCACGACGGTGCTGCCCACGACTGCAGAAATACTCTTACTCGTAAGCGGGGAGGCGGAATTGAGCTCGAAGGATGGAAATATCTCCATAAAGAAGGGACAGCCTGCCGCGGTGCTGTTCCCCGGCAATGGTATCAGCATCAAAGCAAAGGAAGCGACGGTCTTCTATCGCGCTTCGGTACCTGGAACGGATAAATAATCTATCTGGGAAGGTTAGCGCTATTTTTTTTACTTTTGCAATAGAAATTGAATTCATATGAAATGGAATAAATCCACGATCTGGGCTTTTGTTTTACTGTTGGTCACGGCATCGCTATACAGGGTCTGGGATGCCAGGCCATTCGGCTTTGCCCCTCAAGTGGCGATGGCTCTCTTCGGTGGCGCAGTTATTAAAGACAAACGTTTGGCCATCCTGCTTCCCTTGCTTTCCCTGCTCATCTCGGATGCGCTGTACCAGATCTTATACGTAAATGGAATGACCCCGATCAGTGGTTTCTACAGAGGTCAATGGGTGAATTATCTTCTCTTCGCGGTTATTACCGTCTTTGGTATGCTGATGAAGAGGGTATCGTTGAAGAATGTCCTGGGATTTACCGTAAGCGGTTCCCTCATATTCTTCCTCCTTTCTAATTTCGGTGTATGGATCGGTAGTGGCGGATTCGCCAGGCCGCATACATTCAATGGCCTTCTCCTTTGCTACGGGGATGCGGTGGCCTTCTATCGCGACTATGGCATGATCAAGGGATTCTATGGCAATCAATTGCTGGGAGATCTCTTCTTCAGCGGCGTACTCTTCGGGGCCTATGCCATCATTAAGAATTATGTCGTTAAGAGTTCACTGAAGACGGCCTAAAACAATATTATAAGAAAGTCGTCCCGGTGCAGATCGGGACGGCTTTTTTTATGCCAACCGCAGCCGCCCGAACCAATAATGGTTGTGTTGTAATTTTTCTTCCACTACTACATCGAGCCTGGCGGAAAACAAAGGGCAATTCAATACCAGTGTATGAAATTCGCCATTCTCTCCGCATGCATCTACGCCGAGCGTTTCCAGCTCGTCTACTAATTGCCGGGTTATGATCCTGCCGATGAACGATGGGCCCATGGTTTCATTACAGCTTACGATCATGGTCTCGATGCCGGCGTGCAGCATCTCCATCACCAATGTCTTCCTGTCCTGTTGCCAGAGGGGTAGCAACGCGGTAAGTCCTGCCGCGGCACAGACTTTTTCTTCCCAGTCGCGATGCGCCTGCAGATCTATGTCGCCGAATACGGCATGGGTCAATTGGTAGGTAGCTTTGAGTGTACTGAGGGCCGCGGTGAATTTTTTCTCATAGTCGTCCCAGGAACTGCTGATGCAATGCAGGGGAATGCGGGCAAGGGCCGCCTGTCTTTCCAGTATAGCGGAAGGAATGCCATGCGACCGCGAGATCTGGCCTTCCTCGTTGAGTACATTCAGCAATACGGCCGGTATGTACTGCATTGAAGCCGTTTTCATTAATGCGTAGCAACTGTCTTTGCCGCCGCTCCAAGAGGTTAGGGTCATTGTATTTAGATAGTTTGGTACAGTAGTCGTGAATCGTGAGTCGTCAATCGTGAATAGCAACAGTCTTAAAGTTGCGTACGGCAGTTAGAGTTATCATTATAGTCGTGAATCGTACGCCGTTGTTGGTGTTTTAAAATAGGGTTCGTCTGATTTATGATTCCACACCAACAACTCTGAACTAGCGAAAGTTCGATACCTTAAGCAAACGTAGCCTTGCTATTATTCGGTTGTTGGTGAAGATAACTTAAGGGAAGAGACTGCTTTTCGAACACCAACAACGGCGTAAGCGTGAATTGTGAAACGTGAATCGCTAATCGTTAAGGCCCTCTAATCGATTCAAATATCCAAACATCGGGGTGTTGTATTCACGACCTGCCTGCCGGCAGGCAGGTTGACGACTCACGATTCACGCATCTTTTCGTACTCTTCATCCACCAGCAGATCGTATCCATCAGCCGCCATCGTCGCCAATTCATCACATCTGTTATTGAGCGGATTTTCGGCATGGCCCTTCACCCAGGTGAAGCGGACCGTATTCTTCTTCGCGAGTTCATTGTATTGCAGCCAGAGGTCCTTGTTCTTCTTGCCGCCCTTGAAATTGGTAGCGATCCAGTTCTTCAGCCAGCCCTGTTCCACCGCCTTTACTATGTATTGACTATCGGAGTAGACCATGACATTAAGCCCTTCTTTCGTCAGGGCCTCGAGTCCGGCGATCACGGCCATCAGTTCCATCCTGTTGTTGGTAGTGAGACGATAGCCTTGTGATAATTCTTTTCGGTGCGAGCCCGACAACAGGATCGTACCATAGCCGCCCGGCCCTGGATTTCCCCTGGCTGCGCCGTCGGTGTAAATTGATATCGATTGGTTCATGGTATTGTTAGTTGGGAATTTGGAATTGGGAATAAGGAATTGGGCTGATCTTTGAAGAATCTTCTCATAAGGCCTGATTCCTGATTCCTGATTCCCAATTCCAAATTCCTTATTTCTTTCGCCGGTCGAAAACATCAAACCTGGAACACCCCGCTCTTCCAATCTCCCAACACCGGGTTATGATTTGCGGCATGAATGCCTTCTGCTATCCTCATTCGCGTCTCGCCGGGATCGATGATATCGTCTACCCATAGACGCGCGGCGGCATAGTAAGGACTCGTTTGTTTTTCGTACCGCCCCTTGATCATCTGCAGCAATTCCTGTTCCTCTGCCGCACTCACTTCCTTTCCCTTCGCCTTCATTCCCGCCACCTGTATCTGGAGCAGTGTTTTCGCGGCCTGGTCGCCACCCATCACGGCTATCTTCGCCGTCGGCCATGCATAGATGAAACGCGGATCGTAGGCCTTGCCACACATGGCATAGTTACCCGCGCCGTATGAGTTGCCCGTGATGATGGTAAACTTCGGCACCACCGAATTGGCCACCGCATTCACCATCTTGGCCCCATCTTTAATGATGCCGGCATGTTCGCTCCGTGTACCCACCATGAAGCCGGTCACATCCTGCAGGAACACCAATGGAATATTCTTCTGGTTGCAATTCATGATGAAACGCGCCGCCTTGTCCGCACTGTCATTATAGATCACTCCGCCCATCTGCATTTCACCCTTTCGGCTCTTCACTATCTTTCGTTGGTTGGCCACAATGCCAACGGCCCAGCCATCGATTCGGGCATAGCCGCACACGATGGTCTTGCCATAGTCTTCCTTGAATTGAGTGAAGTCGGAATTATCGACAATGCGTTCTATGATATCGACCACATCGTACGGCTTACCATCGGCGGGGAACATTCCGTACAATTCTCCCGCATCCTTCTTCGGTGCAAGAGAAGTCTTGCGGTCGAAGCCCGCCTTGGTCTTATGGCCGAGCATGGATATCACCTTCTTCACGTGATCCATGCATTCCTCTTCTGTCTTGAACTTATAGTCGGCAATGCCCGAGATCTCTGTATGGGTAATGGCTCCTCCCAGTGTCTCCGCATCCACCTCTTCGCCTATGGCCGCCTTCACCAGGTACGGTCCGGCGAGGAAGATGGAGCCGTTGTTCTCTACCATTAGTGTCTCATCGCTCATGATGGGCAGGTAGGCGCCGCCGGCCACGCAGGCGCCCATAACGGCCGCGATCTGCGTGATGCCCATTGCGCTCATGCGGGCATTGTTGCGGAATATTCTTCCGAAGTGTTCCTTGTCGGGGAATATCTCATCCTGCAATGGAAGGAACACACCCGCGCTATCCACGAGATAGATCACGGGAAGATGATTCTCCATAGCGATCTCCTGCATGCGAAGATTCTTCTTACCGGTAATGGGAAACCACGCACCAGCCTTCACGGTCTGGTCATTCGCGAGGATCACGCATTGTCTTCCGCTCACATATCCGACTCCCGCCACAGTGCCACCGGCGGGGCAACCGCCCAGTTCGTCGTACATCTCGTACCCGGCAAATGCGCCGATCTCGATGAAGGGTTTGTCCTTATCCAGTAGATAGTCGAGGCGTTCGCGTGGAGTCAGTTTATTCTTTTCCCTCTGTTTTGCGATCGCCTTTTTGCCGCCGCCTTCCCTGATCTTTTCCATTTTTCGACGCAATTCTCCGAGCGAAAGTTTCAGGCTGTCCTCGTTGCGATTGAACTCAATATTCATAATGAAAGACTTATTGGACAAAGATAGTGGAGAAACGGGTGGGATGTCAACCGGGTGTCAACCAGGTGTCAACTGGTTGACATCCCACTTTTCGCCGGTACATTTGTTTCATAAAACCAAAGGGACAATGAGAAAATTAAAATTACAAGTGCAGATGTCCGTTGACGGATACATTGCCGGACCAAATGGCGAAATGGATTGGATGGTGTGGGATTGGGACGAGGCGCTTAAGAATTACATAAAAGAAATAACAGAACCCGTCGACTGTATAATTCTGGGGAGGAAGCTGGCGCAGGGGTTCATTCCGCATTGGGCCTCGAATCCGGAGTTGGAAGGCGCCGGTAAGATAAATAGTCTAAAGAAAGTCGTCTTTACAAAGACGCTTGAAAAGTCGGAATGGGACAATACCGTTTTGGCAAAGGGCGACCTTATTGAGGAGATCACTAAACTAAAAAAACAAGACGGTAAGGATATCATCGCCTATGGCGGCGCCGGTTTTGTATCGTCACTGATCAAACATGGGCTGATCGATGAGTATCATCTGCTCATTAACCCAAGCGCTATCGGTAGCGGAATGGCAATTTTCAAGGAACTTGACGGCAAACAAAACCTGGCATTGGTGAAATCTATCTCATTTGACTGCGGGATTGTTCTTCTTAATTACGCTTCTCAAAGGAATAAGGTATAAGGAATAGGGAATTAGGCTTAAGTGGTCAGGCCCTACCGTCGGAGTCGTTTTTTGAATTTTTACTTTTGAATTTTGACTTGACTGAACGCGCCGATTTAACAATCCGCGTTTATGGAAATCTTCTCCTTCTGATTCTACATGGAAACCAGCCACCATGTTCAAATGCACCGGCCTGCTCATCCCGTTACTTCTCCTGGGATGCCTGGCGAATACCAATGAGAATATCACCACACCAGGCGGCACCATTCAAATTTATTATCCAACGATCAAAGACATACCCACTCCACCGGGGTATGAGCGATTGAATCAGCCCGCCGGCTCCTTCGGTGCATGGCTTCGCAGTATTTCCCTAAAGAAAGATAACCGCGTGCATCTCTACAACGGAGACCTGAAACGAAACCAACAGGCGCAATTTGCCGTGCTGGATATTTCGGTGGGAGAAACCGATCTGCAGCAATGCGCGGATGCCGTCATGCGACTGAGAGCCGAATACCTTTTCGCCAATAAGAAGTATGACAGCATCCTGTTCTTCGCGACGAGCGGGCAGGCCATGCCCTTCAAGGAATGGAGGAAGGGGATGCGTTATCATGTCAAGGGCAACAGGCTCGTGGCCTACCAGGATGCCTCGGCCACAGGACTATCCCCGCGGCGGCAACTCGACAGCTTCCTTCCATTTGTGTTCACCTATGCAGGCACGCTCTCGCTGGAGCATCAGTTGTCGCCCGCCGGCATGTCCTGGTTGAGGCCAGGTGATGTCCTGGTACGGGGAGGTTCTCCCGGTCATGCCATGCTTGTCACGGATGTGGCCGTGAACAGCCAGGGGAAGAAGATCTACCTGCTCTCACAGAGTTATATGCCGGCACAGGACATACACATCGTAAAGAATCCGGCCAATGCAGACAGCGATCCCTGGTATGAACTTGATGAAACGGCGGCGATCGTTACGCCGGAATGGAGATTTCGAGTGAAAGACTTACGACAGTGGTAGGCTCAACGACGTTCGTGAATCGTGAATCGTCAATCGTGAATAGCCTCCGACCTTTGTATGTTTCCTAAAGGTCCCGATGGCAAATTGGAAGACACTAACTACGCCGTTGTTGGTGTTTTAAAATAGGTTTCGTCGGATTTATGACTCCACACCAACAACTCTGAATTAATGAAAGTTCGATGCGTTAAGGAAACGTAGCCTCGCTATTATTCGGTTGTTGGTGAAGATAACTTTAGGGAAGAGCTTGCTTTTCGAACACCAACAACGGCGTAGAGTCGTGAATCGTGAATCATGAATCGTCAACCTGCCTGCCGGCGGGCAGGTTGACGACTCACGATTCACGTTTTGGGTTTTGCATAAAAAAACCGGTCCGCGAAGACCGGTTAATAACCAGGAAAGAAAAAATATTAATTGAACAGGTACCTGATACCAAACTGCATGAAATAAGTAGAGGCAATGCTCTCCGTATTCCTGAAGGTTGATGTAGCAGGACCGTTCCTATCTGTCTGTAAGCGGAATGTAGGCTTCGTTGACTGACCAACAGCGAGCGTGCTCGTTGGTACCAGGATGGACGCCGCATTTGCGGTCTTGAATTCACCCCAATTCTTATTCAGCAGGTTTGCGAAGTTGAAGATATCGATGCTGAACTGGATGGTATGCCTGTCCTTGCCCACCTTTGCAAATATTTCCTGCATCACACGCGCATCCCACTGGTTCCTCCAGGGGAATTGTGCTCCATTACGCTCTGCAAATTGTCCCTTGTGCTTCTTCAGGTATTTATCCTGGTCGACATATTTAAAGAACAGGTCGCTTTGTTCCTGTGCGCTATATGATACACCATTGGGATAAGTGAATGGTGTGAAAACGATCTCGGATGCATCCTTTGGAATATAGATCAGGTCATTCGTACTGCCATCCCTGTTGTAATCGGTGCTATACAGATAAGAGAACCTTCTGT
>DATHKS010000606.1:0-2881 GCA_035488975.1 Chitinophagaceae bacterium
CGCCGGGAATCGTTTTCGTAATTTCGCAGCAAAATAAGCAAGGATGAGCATTGTTTCAACAATAAAACCATTGATTAGCGGAGCCTTAACAGCCATCTATCACCAGGATATTCAACCGGCCGATCTTACCGTATCCCTGACAAAGCCCGAATTCGAAGGTGATTATACGCTCGTCCTTTTCTCCTTCGTCAAACAACTGAAGAAATCACCCGAGGCGCTTGGAAAAGAGATCGGCGATTACCTCCTTGCTCAACATCCCGGCCTTTTTACGCGTTTCAATGTGATAAAGGGATTTCTCAATCTCAGTATCTCGGATAGCTATTGGATCGATTTCCTCCAGTCTTCTTACAATAACGGTGAGCCCGGGCGACTGGATGCAAATGGACAGCGGGTGATAGTGGAATACTCCTCGCCGAATACCAACAAACCGCTGCACCTCGGCCATCTCCGGAATAATTTCCTTGGATGGAGCGTAGCGCAGATCCTGAAGACGACAGGCTATACCGTGACGAAGACGGCTATCCTCAATGACCGCGGCATCCATATCTGTAAATCGATGGCCGCCTGGGAGGCATTTGGAAATGGAGATACACCCGAATCCACCGGGATAAAACCGGATCACTTCGTAGGCGATTACTATGTGAAGGCGGAGAATACGATCAAGGAACAGGCGGCGATCATCGTCGATCGATTTCTGAAGAATGATCTCACGGATGTGGAGCAGGATCCGGATAAAAAGGAGATACAGCAGCTTCTCGATAAATACCGGGAACTAAGTGCAAAGACTGAAGCCGCCGCCGGCGCGGCAAAGGTGCTGGATCAACTGAAGGACCATGCAAGGAAGAATACCGCCTTTATGAAGACCACCCAGCAAATGCTGCTGGCATGGGAAATGAATGATCCGCATACACGCGCACTATGGAATAAGATGAATGGATGGGTCTATGAAGGCTTCAACGAAACCTACAAGAAGATCGGAAGTGATTTCGATAAGAATTATTTCGAAAGCGATACCTACCTGCTGGGCAAGGAATTCGTTGAAGAAGGCCTCGCCAAAGGCGTTTTTTATAAGAAGGCCGATGGCAGCGTTTGGATAGATCTCACGGCCGATGGCCTGGACGAAAAGCTCGTGCTGCGCAAAGATGGCACTTCGGTGTACATAACGCAGGACCTCGGTCTTGCAGACAACAAGTATAAAGAATTCAGGTACGATCAAAGCATATACGTAATCGCGGATGAGCAGAACTATCACATGAAGGTGCTGAAGCTTATCCTTGAAAAACTCGGCAAGCCCTATGCAAAGGGTATCTACCACTTGAGCTATGGCCTGGTGGAGTTGCCTTCCGGCAGGATGAAGACGAGGGAAGGAACGGTGGTTGATGCGGATGACCTGATCGAAGAATTGAAAAAAGTAGCCAGCGAAAAGACCGAGGAGTTGGGCAAGGTGGAAGATTTCAGTCCCGGCGAATTGAATGAATTGTATGACACGATAGCGCTCGGCGCGTTGAAATTCTTCATACTCCGTGTAGACCCAAAAAAGAGAATGGTGTTCAATCCCGAAGAAAGCATCGATTTCCATGGCTTCACCGGGCCATTCATCCAATTCATTCATGCCCGGATCAAATCCATCCTGCGAAAGGAAAAAGCGATGGCCGGTCCATTGCAGACGAAAGACCTGTTGCCGATGGAGAGGGAACTCATTATCCTCCTCGAGCAATACCCGGCTGTGATACTGCAGGCGGCGAATGAACACGATCCTTCTGCCATTGCCATTTATGTATATGAAGTGGCGAAGACATTCAGTTCATTCTATACGGCATTAAAAGTATTGGCTGCGGAGACCGAAGAGAAGAAACAACTGCGTTTGCAGATCAGCGAAATGACGGCCAATGTGATTGCCGCCGCAATGAGGCTGTTAGGGATCAGGGTGCCGGAGAGAATGTAAGAAAATATTAAAGATGGATTGGCGGATGCTTAATTATAACTCCGCTAACCACTATCGGTGACAAGTCTCACGTTTCAGGGGATAGTTTCAATATCATGGCTGGTATAATTTGGATCTCTTAAATCAACCCAGCAATGAAATCTTTGAAAATTCTAGTCCCCGCCCTTTTTGTTCTGACATTGACCTCCATTTTTATTTCGTGTAAGAAAAACAAAGACAATGACAGGAAATTAACCTGTCGTGTCAGCAGCTTCACGGGTATCGGTGACAAGCCGGTAGTGCTTACCTACAACCAGGAGGGCAAGGTCAGCCGGGTAAGCACCGGTTTCCATGTGGTAACTATCAGCTCCGATGGAAACAAGAAGACCATTGTAACCCTCGACACGGGTAAATTCAGTCAAAGATCGATAGTGACGGAGAATGCAGCAGGGCTGGCCACGAATGTGCGACTGGAGACAACTATCGATGGAAGCACTTTCTTCAATACGGCATTTGAATATGACGGCGAGGAAGTCAGCCGGTCGGTTGCTACAAATTCAGAAGGCACTCCTCCTGTCATTACAACCTTCACGTGGGTCAATCACAATATGGTCTCGCAAACTTCCGACGGCTCTACTATTACCTTCGATTATTTCCTGGACAAGCCGAGACAGGACGGTGACTTCCTCTTCCTTCTCCGAACTATACAGGGATTTGAGACCATCAGGTCCAGGAACCTCATCAGGACATTTGCCACGGGCGCCTCGTTCACCTATGACTTCAACGCCGATGGCAATATTGCATCGCTGCAAGCCAACCAGCCCGGAAGTATTGTGATCGTGGACTATGTCTATGATTGTAGGTAGGTGAGGGAATAGTCAGGAATATAGCTTTTAAATATTCAATACGCAATATTCAATGCTCAAGTGATACAGCGGGTATATTCAAACCGGGCAG
>DATHKS010000607.1:0-3214 GCA_035488975.1 Chitinophagaceae bacterium
GATGAGTGCGAGCATCCCCAAAAACTGGGAAAAGACAAGCGCCTTGTGGTTACCAATATTCTCCACGATCTCCCTCGCGAGCTCATCCAGCTTGATGGAATGATTCTCGAATTTCTCTTCCTCGTTCAGGATCGCCGGTGAATCGCAGATCTGCCGCAGCTTCATCAATCCCTGGAGGATCGTCAACTGCGAACGTTGTATGCCCTGTTCCTGGATGGTACCGAGGATCTTGTCCCTGAAATCGTTCCTGTATGCGTCGTAGATCTTGCGTTGCTCATCTTCCATCTCGCACCAGAGTATCATTTCCTGTTTCTCCGGCAGATCCTTCGCCACCTGTTCCTTTGTTCTCCGGAGAATGAATGGATACAGTATCTTCTTGAGGTGCTCCTTCCGGTCCTGCTCACCGAATTTGTCGATAGGTATGGCAAATTCCTGGCGAAAGAATTCCATTGTACCCAGCATGCCCGGATTAAGGAAATGCATCTGTGCAAACACATCGAATGTATTATTCTGCAATGGCGTACCACTCATGCAAAGACGATGCTTCGCATTCAGCAGGCAGGCGGCCTTCGTTACCTTACTCGATGGATTCTTGATCGCCTGGCTTTCATCCAGGATCACGTAATCGAAATTCACACTCATCAGCAACTTGATATCACTTCTCAGCGTTCCATAAGTCGTAATGGTAACATCGTGGTCAACGATATCCTCCCGTACCCGCGTACGCGTTGCTCCATGATGGATCCGGTAGGTGAGCTCGGGAGTGAATTTCTTTATTTCATTTTCCCAGTTGTAAATAAGTGTCGTGGGACAAACAACCAACGCCTTTAAATTACCATTGGTCTTTCTGAAGTAGTCCAGGAAGGATAATGCCTGCACCGTCTTTCCCAATCCCATGTCATCGGCCAGTATCCCGCCCCATTTTATCTCCGTCAGGTAATTGAGCCATTGATATCCCGCTACCTGGTAGGGCCGGAGTATCATCTTAAGATGATAGGGAGGTTCGATCTCCTTGATCTTATTGAATTGACGCAGGTTCTCGTATTTCTCTTCCAGCTTTACCACCAGTTCCTCTTCATCCCGTCCTTCATACAACTCATCTACCACACTCAAGTGATAGCGGGAGAGCTTGAGGTTATTAGAGTTTCCCTCACCCACGCGAAAAAGCAATGAATATTTCTTCAGCCATTCTTCGGGTAGAATGCCGAGCGTACCATCATTCAACTGTACGAATTGCTGCTTGTTGGCCAGTGCCCGCTTCACCTCGGCTACGGTTACCTTCTGGTCGCCGAACACGATATCTACTTTCGCATCGAACCAATCGGTGTTGCTGCTGATAAAGATCTTCGTTTGCGGCTTGGCCGTATTGAAACGGAAATTCTTCAATGCCTCGAAACCAAAGACAGGCGTCTTCATTTCCTTCATGGCATCCACGAAAAGGAAGAACCAGTTATTCTTCAAAACATCTGTTCCCTTCAGCGCCAGCGAACCGGTCTCTTCATTCACGATGAAATTCGAATGCAGGTTCTGGAGCTTCGCAATGAAAGCGCTTTCCACTGGCCTGTTACGGTGTACGATCAAAAGCTTGTCGCCCTGCGGCACTACTATCTCATCGCGGTCCTTCGCCTTCGTCTCGAAACCCTTGTAGGAAAAAGAGGGTTGAAAGATGAGATAGTCTCCCTTTTCAACCAGGAATAATTTCACCTCGGGGTCGCCTTCCTTTATCTCCTGGACCATCGACTTGTCGAAGTCAACCTTGTGTTCCTTGGCCAGGGGCAGAAGGAAACCGTGAAGGCTCTTGCTCCACTCGTCCTGTTTCACTATCATTTTCCCTGTTGGAAGAAACTTCTCAACGAGGTGAACTACTTCGGTATTCTTCCAGAGATGTAGTTGGTTATTATAAAGAAAGAAGAGAGGGCTCTTGCTTTCGTTGTCGCCAAGATCGTACTCCATGCTTCCCATTCTCACACGGCAGTGAATAGTATAGTCGGTTCCTTTCTTTACGATGAAATGTGGCTTCGCTTCTTCCACCGTCACCTGGAGGGGTTCGAGGTTCGCCGTCTTGAAAGGCTTCCCTTCGGGCAATAGAAAAAATAACGGGTTCTCCGGCTGTTCCACACTGAGTTTCTTCAATCGTGGAAACAGGTATTCCGCCATCAGCACTCTCGTCTCTTCCGGCAGGTCGTCTTCTTCCTGGTGAATGATATTCTCCCATATCCCCGAGAAGGGCGAGTTGCGGCTGATGTATTTGTTGATCTCCGTCTCCTGGAATTTCCGTAGCAGCGTAAGCAACACCTTATCTTCCTCGGATAGCTTATCTGCATCCACGTAGCGGCTGATGTCGGGCTTCTCCACCTTTCCGGCAAACCCATCGTTCTTTTCATTGGGTTCACCCAGCACGGCTTCAATTGTGAAGAACGGATACGTCTTCTTATGCATGTTGAAAACAATGCCTATCCGTTGCGATGGCCGCTGGATCTCTTCTTCCATTACCACCGGCACCTGTACCTCCTTTTCACGTTGTGGAATGATCACAGGCCTTGCGGGCAGCGCCACCGGCGCCACTCTCTTGATGTTCAGATCAAGCACACGCAGGAAGGGCTTGCCTTCCTTATATACGAATTCGAATTTGCCCTTCAGGTCGTCCGCCAATGAATAGCCGTATGCCTCGAGCAATTTATTCTTCTCCTTATCCCAATTCCGTATGCTGTCGAAATAGTTCGACCCATGCGAGTTTAGCAGCTGCAGGAATACGATGACCTTTGGTAAACAAAGCGGGTGCTGTGTATCCTCGTACTCGCAACTCGTATCGAAATTCTTCTCCTCATTTTTACGGATCAGCACCTTGTACGTCTTTCCATTCAGGGTCACCGCCGCCTTCACGATCTCGTTCACCGCGGATTCGATCTTGGCCTTGGAAGTGCGGAGAAATGTCTCCGCCTCTTCCAGCGTTTCAGGTGAGGAAAGCAGTCGCAGCGTCTTCAGATCGATAGTCTTCATCTTCGCTACCGTATGCCGCTGATCGTATTCCACATCCTCCGACTGCATTTGTCCCTTGTCGATCATTTCCTGCAGCTGGAACAATGAGGCCGTTTCATGCCGGCAGATATCGCCGATATTATAGGGACAACTGCACCGAAGGGAAAGCCCCTTGGGATCCTTGAACTTTTGAATATATACCTTATAGTAAGTGGAGTAGCTATCATCCTTAACG
>DATHKS010000608.1:0-3753 GCA_035488975.1 Chitinophagaceae bacterium
TATCGTCGACGCCAAAGGATCTCAAGTCCATGAAGGCGGGATCGGATAAGGCGACGGTGACGATAGCGGCGCTGGGAGATAAGGCGAGAAATGTCTATGCCATTCATCTTGTTAATAACGGCCCATCGAGAAAGGCCGTGCTCAAGGGACTACCCACGACATTGAAAAGCATGCGCATTTTTATCACGGATCAGAAAAGATCCATGAAGGAGGCGAAAGCGGTGCCAGTGGTAAATGGGAAGGCGAGTTTCATATTGGAAGGAGGGACCTATACGAGTTTGATCGCGGGGGGAGACTAGCTCGTGAATTGACAGTCGGTAATTGTGAATGAGGCTCGTGTTGAAGGGGTGGCGTAGAAATATTCAATATTCAATACGCAATATTCAATACTCAAGGAGACAGTCTGCTGATTGTAATCTCGTCTCATCCAGTACAATTTCTGGACGATATGGCTATTCAACCGGTGTGAAGGTCAAGTTGAGTATTGAATATTGCGTATTGAATATTGAATATTTCTACGCCATTCTCATAACACGACCCCACCACTCAGTTCCTCTCCCTTTCTCGCGCTATTCGTCAGTAATAACCGGTTGTTGATATATTTCCGCGCTTAGGCCTTGGTTTTTTCCGATTTTTAAGCTTGTTATGAGAAGACGCGGCCTGCACATCCTATTCTGGGGCATCTATTTCTTCCAGGACATGCTAATGCATTATACCTGGATGGAGCCGTATCTGCCCGGTGTGCCAGGTAAGCAACAACTTTGGATGGCCACGCGTGCGGCGGCCATCGTACTCGTGCCGAAAATGTTGCTCAGCTATTTCGTCATGTACCGCACCATCCCCCGGCTATTGGATCAGCAGCGCCGTTCGCTGTGGACAGGTATCGAGTTGTTCATTGCAGTTAGCGCAAGCATCATTGCACTACGCGCGCTCTTCTACCTGTACATCACGCCCCGCATATACTTTGCAGATGCCGGCCAGATGATCAATATCCGGAGTTTCCTGATCACCATCATGGAAGTAGGTTTTCCTGCGGGCGTGGCGGGCGCCTTGAAGTTGCTACGGATACAACTGAGAACGAAAGACAGGGAGAAGAGCCTTGCCCGGCAGACACTCGAGGCGGAGCTGAAGTTTCTCCGGCATCAGACGAATCCTCATTTTCTTTTCAATACCCTCAACAATATCTATTCGCTTTCCCTCAAGAATGCACCGGAGACGCCCGGCACCGTCATGAAACTATCGAAGATGCTTCGCTTCATGCTCTACGATGCGGGCGATGGCCCGATCCGCATTGGCGATGAAGTGAAGCTCCTCGATACCTATATCGAATTGGAACAGATCCGCTACACCGATAGTCTCTCTGTCGTATTCAACCGGCAGATCGACGACGAGGCACAGCAGATCGAACCGCTCCTGCTCCTGCCATTGGTGGAGAACGCCTTTAAACACGGTGCGAGCGAGGCGCATTTCGATTCATTCATCCATATCAATATGAAACTCGATCAGGGGCAGCTCTCATTCCATATCGAGAACACGAAAGAGGAAAGCGGACCGGCGCCTGCCAAGCGTTGCATCGGGATAGGAAATGTAAAACGGCAGCTTGAATTGATGTATAAGGAACAACGACTCGAGGTAAAGGATCAGGACAATCTTTTTTCTGTAACACTGGATATAAACTTAAACAGTCATGGAAATATATAATTGCCTTATCGTGGAAGATGAGCCGCTGGCAGCGGAGGTATTGGAGAGATATGTTGCACAGATTCCCTTCCTTCAATTGAAAGGCGTGTGCCGCGATGCCATCTATGCCATGGAGGCATTGAAGAAGGATAGGGTGGATGTTCTGTTCCTCGACATACATCTTCCGAAACTGAAAGGGCTCGACTTCATCCGCACGATCGGGAAGTCGTACCAGGTGATACTGACCACCGCCTATAAGGAATATGCGTTGGAGGGATATGAACACAATGTGGTCGACTACCTGCTGAAGCCTTTCGAATTCAGTCGCTTTGCCATGGCCGTGAACAAGCTGAGGCCTCCCGGAAGTGTAGCGCCGCCGGTAGAGAATGGGATCGCCAGGGAGCGGGCGTACCTGTTTTTCAATGTAAATAAGAAGAAGGTGAAGGTGTATCTCGACGAGATACTCTATATCGAGAGCATCAAGGAATATATCCGCATCCATACAACCGACCGGTCCATTCTCACGAAGTTCCAGCTCGGCCAGGTGGAGGAAATGCTGGAGAAGAATAATTTCATTCGCGTTCATCGTTCTTTCATTGTGGCGAAGCCGAAGATCGACGCGTTTTCTGCTATTAGTATTGAACTGGGTGGGAAGACGATTCCGATAGGGAGGAGTTATAAGGAACTGGTGGGAAATAATTTGGCGATTGAATAAATTAGCGGCTAATGTGCCAATGTGCCAATTTGTAAATGTGCAAATGGGGCGTGATATGACAGTGTTTTGTTGATCTGGTATGATCGGGTAACTAATTTTCAATTGAAAATGATATGCGAACATTTTTTATTTCTTTTTCAAGAACGCGAATGCTAGTTCTGTGTGCGCTGCTTTGCGCGCAATATGTTTATGCGCAGGGATACAGGAGTCCGATACCGCTGCCGGCGCCTGCATTGTTTGCGCCTGGTGTCATTAGCGGGGACGATTATGAGACGCATGCGGCCTTTTCGCCGGGTGGCGATACGCTTTATTTTCTTAAATGCGCGACTGATCTGAGCCGGTCGGCGATCTATGTCTCCATTTTTTCGAATAATAAATGGTCCGAGCCCTCTATTGTATCCTTCTCGGGGAAATACATCGATATCGATCCATTCGTAACCGCGGATGGTAATACGATCTACTTCAGCTCCAACCGGCCGGTACACGAGGGCGATACCGCGCGGTCGGACATGGATATCTGGAAGACCGATCGCATGAGAACGGGTTGGGGGAAACCCGTGCACCTGGGAGAGGCCATCAACAGTCCGACCGATGAATACTATCCCACGCTGACGGATGCTGGTGTGTTGTATTTTGGCTCTGCCCGTAGCGGTGGCAGGGGTAGTTCCGATATCTATCGTTCCGCCCCGGTAAATGGAGACTTCATCACGGCCGAAAATATCGGCACCGTCATCAATACACCCGATAATGAATACGAGCCATTCATTGCACCGGATGAGAGTTATCTCATCTTCATGGCAACCATTCCGACGGGACTGAAGAATGCGGACCTGTTCATCAGCTATCATAGAGGAAAGACATGGTCTGTGCCGGAGATGATCAACAACGGCGTGAATTCACCCGCGATAGACTGGGGGCCGAAGATAACGCGCGATAAAAAATATCTCATATTCGGCAGCACGCGCGACAGGAATATCAATGGCAAGATCAAGCCCACCAATGGTATGGGCGATATCTACCAGGTGGATGTATCATCGTTGAATATACATATCAGTGAAAAACGTGAATCGTGAAACGTCAATCGTGAATACACTCCGCTACAAGCATATTCGAATCGATTAGGACAGGACCTTACTCGATTCGAGTATTCTAATTATAGAGTGTTGTATTCACGATTGACGTTTCACGATTGACGTTTTACGTTTCAAGATTTTTTAATTCTTTCAAACCAACTCCTCAATGACCACACTCTACAAGCCATCGCGAATCCTGTTCGGCATTCCGTGGATCGTCTTCGCCATCCAGCATTTCATGTATTCCGAATTCGTGGCCACACTCGTGCCGCCGTACATGCCGGC
>DATHKS010000609.1:0-2035 GCA_035488975.1 Chitinophagaceae bacterium
CGTGCAAATCTTTCCGATGATTGGAAGAACAGCCTCCTGGAAGACTACATGAATGCGTTGGAGACACTCATTCCATCCTCTCTCGACCGGAATACTTTTCGCAGCCAGTACAATGGATATGTGCTGATCCGCCTGCTCCAGGTACTGGGTGCCTATGGATTCCGCGGATTATTCGAACGCAAGGCACAGTTCCTGACCAGTATACCCCTTGGATTGCGGAATCTCAAAGATTTTTTCCAGAACCAGAGCATTGGCATATCGGTGCCCGAATTCAGGAAGGTGCTCGATATGTGTGTGGACGATGATATCATCCAGCAATTCACACCCGTGCAGGCAACGGAGAAGACACCGCTGGTAGTCAGCATCGCCAGTTTCTCCTATAGGAATGGGGTACCTGCGGATACGGCGGGCAATGGTGGCGGCTTCGTATTCGATTGCCGTGGCATCCTCAACCCCGGACGCGTAGCAAGCATGAAAACGAAAACGGGCCGCGACAAGGAAGTGAAGGACTTCCTGGAACAACAGACAAAAATGCAGGAGTTCCTGAATAGTGTTTTCGATATTGTGGATATCTCGGTCGAGGATTATATCAAAAGAGGGTTTGAAAATCTCTCCGTTAATTTCGGATGCACGGGCGGTCAGCATCGCAGTGTGTACGCCGCCGATGCATTGGTACGTCACCTGCGGAATAAATTCAAGGTGAAGATCGAATTGAAGCACATGGTACAGGACGGGAAGAACTGGATCAATGAACTTCCCGCATAAAAAAATTACCTATGAAGGCAATGATATTTTCGGCAGGATTGGGAACACGGTTTAAGCCGTGGACGGATCATCATCCGAAGGCGCTGGCAATGGTAAACGGCAAGCCGCTGTTGCAGCGAAACATCGAATACCTGCAGGAATACGGAATCAGGGATGTCGTCGTCAATGTGCATCATTTCGCGGATCAGATTATCGAAGCAATAAAAGCTAATAACGGCTGGGGCAGCCGCGTTGTGGTCAGTGATGAAACCGGCGAGGTGCTCGAAACGGGTGGTGGCCTATTGAAGGCGAAGGAACTCTTCACGCCGGGAGAGAGATTCATCACTTGCAATGTGGATGTATTAACGGATCTCAACATTCATCACCTGCTGGCATTTCATGAACGCCAGTCTCCACTTATCTCGTTCGGTATTACTAAAAGAAAGACTGCTCGTAATTTTCTCTTCGATGAAGATGACCGTCTTTGCGGCTGGATCAATAACTCGACGGGGGAGGAACGCATATCCATTACCGGCAAATACCTGACGCAAAAAGCCTATAGCTGTGTCGTGGTATTCGAATATGGGGTCTTCGATCTCATTCCGTTCACCGGCAAATTTTCCCTCACAGACCTATATCTTGCATTAGCTAAAAAAAGCATAATATCCGGCTACGACCACACCGGTGATAAATGGATAGATGTAGGTAAAACGGAGAGCGTAGCCCTTGCAGAATTGCTATTCCCCTGATCCTGGGGCCGCTCATCATTTTTTTCGGCAAATATTTCCAAATACGCAGTTAACGGTTGCACTCTTGCGCGCATTTGGGTTAATTTACAGGCTCTTTTATAAACAACACAACATGACGAAATCCTTTCTGACTTTTGTTCTTGCCTTTTTTACCATAACCACCTTTGCACAATCGAATTACGATGCAAAGGAAGCCTTCAACCCGCAGTTCTATCCTTACCCTGGCAATGAATTGCGCAGTGCGAGTGGCGAACCCGGTCCCAAATACTGGCAGAATCGCGCCGATTACCGTATCAACTGTTCGCTGGATACGGCGCAGCACGGGCTGAGCGGCGAGGTGGAGATCACCTATACCAACAATAGCCCCGATAACCTGAAGTTCCTCTGGCTTCAACTCGATCAGAATATTTACAAGAAAGATTCCCGCGCATCGGCCACCACTACTCAGTCGGGCGGACGTTGGGCAAATGGAGGCTTCACTGATGGCGACGTCATCAAGTCTATCGAAGTAGAAAGTAATGGAAAGAAATACACTGCGAAAT
>DATHKS010000610.1:0-15843 GCA_035488975.1 Chitinophagaceae bacterium
CATACGGAACAAACATTGAAGGAGGAATTTCAGCATACCCGGTTTGAAACGGCAGCGCAGCGCGTGTCGACGAGGAATAAATTTGGCTTACCGCAACGCCTATGGGAATTCCTGGTAGAGCAGGCGGGTATCCCGAAGGAAATGCGCTGGGCAGACCTGCCGGCGAAGGAACAGAATAAACTGGCGAAGAACTGTTGCGCATTCGAATTCCAGGTGAAGGGCAAGACAACTTTCAAGGAGGAATTCGTAACTGCCGGCGGAATTCATCTTTCAGAAATAGATCCGAATACAATGATGAGCCGTAAGTGTACGAATCTATACTTCGCCGGTGAGATCATGGATGTGGATGGAATAACGGGGGGATTTAATTTTCAACATGCGTGGAGCTCGGCGTTTGTAGCGGCGAAAGCAATTAGCGAATGTGCCAATTAGCCAATTTGCAAATGTGCCAATGATCCTTATGCGCAATGCCATTACAAATCGGAGCACGCCCAATTGGCATATTTACAAATTGGCTGATTGGCACATTATTCTCTCACCAGCTTCCCCGTCGAATAATACAACGCCTTCTTTATAACCGGGCTTCCCTCGTATCTTATATTTCCCTTGTAATAAATAATGGCATCCAGGGTGTCGGTCACATGGACACGGGTATCCGCGAGGCCGCCATATTCTATTACCATGTTCTTCACGGTGAAGTCGCTCATGTCTGCCTGGCCGCGTGCATTGGTGTACGTGAAGCAGGAGAGAGACCTTCCATGCAGTTTGATGCCGGTGCTTTCCTCGAAGATATAGGCGCCCATGTATTTATTGTCCACCGTCAGTTCGATATTGCCTGCGCCTACGGAGGTTTCTATCTGCAGGCCATCCAGCCGCAGTGTATCGGTATTCGTGATGTCGCCGCTGCCATTGTAGTTGATCTTGCTGAGGTCTTTGAAAAATAATTGCACGGTGATCTTCTCCGCCGGGTCCCTGGCCCAGCGACAGTCCGCACTATTGCCGATGGTGAGAGTGCCATCGGCAATAGTGGAGGTGATATCCGGGATCAGGTTCTCGGGCGCCTCGATGCGCATCTTCTCTTCCGTTCCTTGCGTCAGGATCACATTGACGTTGTCGCCGAGAATGAGTTTCTTAAAACTGCCCAGTGGCCTTTCACTCGTCGTTACATGGCCTGCCGCCCCGAGGCAACCCGGTTTCCTGCAGCCTCCCCACAGACTGAGCAAAGCAAATAGTGAAAGAAGATATTTTTTTTCCATGCAATGAATTAAAATTGATAACCGATGCCTGTATGAATAAAATCGGCCTGCCCCGTATGCGATTTCAGTAACAATTCCGCACTGATATGACGCATTATTTTATATCGCAGACCGAACTGCTGGTAAATGAGCGGCGATTTCTCCTTGTTATAAATATAGGCAGCGACTTGCAGCGGCAGCGATAACCGGCCGAAAAAAAGCTCATAGCTCCCGTATACGCCCGCCTGCACTTTGTTGTGTTTTCGTTTCTCCGTTGCGGGGTTCTCCAATGGAAAATGTTGTAGCGTCCGGTTATAGAAAAGCATGAGTCCACCGCCGAAAGAGCGCGTCCGCGTCACCTTACGTGCTATTTCCGCTTGCAGAACATTGATCGCATAGTAATTCCCGCCGATCCATGGCGCTTGCTTCACACCCATCGTCGTATATATCTTATACTCGGTTCTTTTTGCAAATGGTTCTGGCGGCGGCTTCCGTTGTTCGAAGGGTTCTTTGAAAGCATATCGTAGTCCCACACTAAGAAACGGGGTGTTCAGGCCAAGATTGGGCAGGGTGGTTCCGCCGTTGGAAAGATGCATGAAACCGAGGCCGCCGTCGAGATACCAATGAGAGGAGAGCTTTATCTCGTTCTGCAGTTCGATATTGATGAAGGCATTCAGCTTCGTGCCGATCAATACATTCTTCGGGTTTGTATAGATATCAAATGGTCGCGACACCCAACCCGGGCCCGTGCCGAAGCGGAAGCTTGCCGTGTATCGGCGCGCACGGCGAAGCGGAACATTGATAAAAGCATAGAGCGCACTCATGTGCCCGATGTATTGGCGGCTTCCGGTATTGCCGTAAAGGAAACTGAAGCCCCATTGCGGGAGCTTGTTGTCGATATGCCAATCCTTGCTTCCATCCGTTCCGTGCTGGAAGAAGATCTCGCCGTATGTAGCATAGGAGTCCCTGATATACTCCGCCTTCGACTTGGTGACCAGGTAGGAGCCGGCATAGAACTTTGTTCCGACGGAAACATTCCGGAAGAAGGGTGTCTTTTTTTTGGCAAGCGAATCCTGGGAAGAACAATACAGAGAGGCCAGCAGGCAGGCCGGAAGTAGAAAATGGTAAGGGATAATGCGACGGTGCTGTGGGGGCATAGTTTGGAACCAAATTACAAGAATCATGCAAATAAAAGCAATGTGCCAATTAGCTAATTTGAAAATGTGCCAATGATCCTAATCAATAAAGTCACGTCGTGTCGGAGCACGCCCCATTGGCACATTGCCAAATTACCAAATTGGCACATTGTATTCTCACTTATCCAGCTGCGCCTTCAACTGCACGCATGCCCACGCCGTAAATGGAAATATGAGAAGAGTGAGGAAGGCGAACCAGGACTGTGTCAATTGGAAAAGGAGGAGCGAGATCAGGAGAAGATACACCGGGTAAGAGAAGAGGAGCAATGCCGTGAGAATGGAATCATAGTGGTCATTGTGCGCCGCCTTCTTCAGGGTGAATTTTTTTAGGGGAACGTATAGCGGCCAGTGAAGGATGGCGCCCAGGAGGGCAGGCAGTCCAAGCAACCATTTCTCCCATGCGCGCGGCTCTTTGTCCAGCAGTTTCTTTTGCTTTTCCTTATCGGCCTTTTCAATGGTGAACACCAGCTGCGACAATTGTTGCTGCAATGCCTGGTTGAATGCCTGTATCCTTGTTCCATCAGGCTTTTCCCAGGGAATGATCTCCCCGGTGATGATCTCGCCGAAGTTGATGGTTATATTTTTTCCGAATCGCCGGAACGAACTGTAGTTGAGCCCCACGGGCAAAACCTTCAGCGGGATATGCTGTTCCCAGCTGCTGATCGCCAGTCTTGCCGTACCTTTTTTCAATGGACGCAGCTGCCACTCATTGATGCACCTCCCTTCGCTGAAAATAAGAACGATGCCATCCTGCGAGAATATCTTCTGGCAGTCTTCAAATGTCTGATAATTGCTGCTCAGGTTTTCCACCCCCTCGCTAACACGATACACCGGCAGGATCTTCAGGCGGGTGAGCAGGCGGACGATGAACTTGCTCTTGAAGACATCGCCGCGGGCGAGCGACCAGATAGGCCTTTCGAATAATGTGTCGAGAATGACGGCATCGAGGAAGGAATCGGGATGATTGCAGGCCAGGAGGAGCGGTCCTTTTTCCTTCAGGAATGCCGGCTTATTGATGATCACTTTCCGGCAAAAGATCAGCATGGCGATGCGGACGATTATCTTGAGAATGGAATAAAGCAGGGGACTATTTTCCGGTGAATATAACCAATCCCCGTCTCAGCGGAGGAAGGGGAGGCATTTGGCCCCGCAAATTATTAGAAATCATTCGATTAAATGGGAGGAGTTTCTGAAAAAAGAGCCCCAACTGCCCGTGCTCTTTCCGCTGTTTTCTCGTATCTTTGCTCCCCCGATTTAAATCCCTCGGGAATTTAGACATGTTTGAAAATTTAATTCAGAAACACTTAAACGCTGATGCACAGGAGACTGCTGCTGCGGATACCGCAGAAGCAACTACAGCGACAACAACTGCACCTGTGTACCCTCCGTCCACGCCGCATGATGATTTCGACTGGAGCGTTGACAAAAGGAATGTCACTTCTTATACCAAAGAAGAGAAGCAAAAGTATGACAAGGTGTATGATGACACGTTTGTCCAATTGAATGATGGTGAGCTGATGCAGGGCACTGTCGTAGGCCTCACTAAGACGGATGTTGTTTTGAACATCGGGTTCAAGAGTGATGGTCTTATTTCCCTGAATGAATTCCGTGACCTCGTAAACCTCAAGGTTGGCGATGAAGTGGAAGTAATGATCGTTGAGAAAGAAGACCGTGATGGTCACCTTAACCTCAGCCGTAAGCAGGCACGTATTACACGCGCATGGGAAAGGATCGTTGAAGTACACAAGACTGGTGAAGTTATTACCGGTACTGTCACTTCGAAGACGAAGGGCGGTCTGATCGTTGATGTGTTTGGAATGGAGACATTCCTTCCGGGTTCACAGATCGATGTGAAGCCTGTTACGGACTACGATCAGTTTGTCAACAAGACGATGGAGTTCAAGGTGGTTAAGATCAACGAGACCATCAAGAATGCCGTTGTATCTCACAAGGCACTTATCGAAAGCGATATCGAAGCACAACGTGCAGAGATCATGAGCAAGCTGGAGAAAGGACAGGTACTCGAAGGAACCGTGAAGAACATCACCGATTTCGGTGCGTTCATGGACCTTGGCGGCCTCGACGGTTTGTTATATATCACCGATATTTCATGGGGTCGTATCTCCCATCCAAGCGAAGTGCTTAAGATGGATCAGAAGATCAACGTGGTGGTACTCGACTTCGACGATGAGAAGAAGCGTATCAGCCTCGGCCTGAAGCAACTCACGCCGCATCCTTGGGATGTATTGGCTGAGAACATTTCCGAAGGAAATGTGGTGAAGGGTAAAGTAGTGAATATCGAAGATTATGGTGCATTCCTGGAGATCATGCCGGGTGTAGAAGGCCTGGTTCACGTAAGTGAGATCACCTGGGCTAATACGCCGATCAATGCGAAGGAATTCTTCAAGTTGGGCGACGAGCATGAAGCCAAGATCGTTACTCTCGATAAGGCAAGCCGCAAGATGAGCCTTTCGATCAAGCAACTTTCTCCTGATCCCTGGAACGATATCGAGACAAGGTTTGCACAAGGTAGCCGTCACACGGGCCTCGTGAAGAATATCACCAACTACGGTGTATTCGTGGAACTGGCTCCCGGTATTGGTGGTATGATCCACATCAGCGATCTGAGCTGGTTAAAGCGTTTCAATCACCCAAGTGAGTACACGAAAGTCGGTTCCAATATCGACGTCGTGATCATGGGTATCGACAAGGAAAATCGTAAGCTCCAGTTAGGGCATAAACAATTGGAAGAAGATCCCTGGAATACACTGCAGGATACATTTGCTATCGGCAGCATTCATGAGGGCGCCGTTATCCGTCGCGATGACAAGGGTGCGGTAGTTCAATTGCCTTATGGCCTGGAGGGCTTTGCTCCTAACCGTCACCTGACCAAGGAAGATGGTAAGAGCATCGGTGCGGACGAGACAGCTCAATTCGTAGTGATCGAATTCGATCGCAACGAGAAGAGGATCGTCTTATCGCATAGCCGCATCTGGGAACAAGGACAGATAGAAGAGAAGGAAGCTGCGAAGAAAGAGCAGAGGGTAGAGGCCGACAAGACCAAGAAAGCCGTTAAGAACATCCAGGGCAAGGTTGAAAAAGCCACTCTGGGAGACTTAGGCGTATTGGCCGACCTCAAGAAGAAGATGGATGGTGAAGCAGCGGCCGACGAGACCAAAGCCGAGTAATTCTACACAGATGATAGTGAAGGCTGCCCTCAAAAAGGGCGGCCTTCGTTTTTTTTATACTCTGTTAGGTGTTTAGTAGATTGCAATAGTTATATAAGGAACAGCGGGAATAAAATACGAATATGAGCAGGCTCGGAGAACGAATCAGGAACTTCAACCTTACAAGAAAGATCGTGTATTTCATTGTAGGCGCGGCTTC
Organism: Chitinophagaceae bacterium; assembly: GCA_035488975.1. GTDB lineage: Bacteria > Bacteroidota > Bacteroidia > Chitinophagales > Chitinophagaceae > DATHKS01. The sequence goes on from DATHKS010000610.1 coordinate 5,819, forward strand.
TTACCCCGGCCTCGCCATCATCAATAAGATAAAGATCTCCGGTACCGAACACCTCAAGGACCTGCCCAGGGAGAATGTTCTTTTCGTCAGTAATCACCAGACCTACTTCGCGGATGTCATCACCTTCCTGCATATTTTTTGCGCGGTGAAATGGGGCAAGATGAACCGGCTCGGCGTTCCCTATTACCTGCTCAATCCCTTTACACGCGTGAACTATGTGGCTGCGGAGCAAACGATGAATGGAAGCTGGATCAGCCGGCTCTTCACACTTGCGGGAGCGCTCACCGTTCGCAGGACCTGGAATGCCGAAGCAAAGGAGACGAGGAAGGGGCTGGATCCCTCGGACACGCGAAAGATCACGAGGGCCTTGCAGAGCAATTGGGTGATCACGTTCCCACAGGGTACCACGAAACCCTTTGCCCCGGGAAGGAAGGGCACGGCGCTCATCATCAAACAGACCCGCCCTATTGTGATACCGGTTGTGATTAATGGCTTTTGGCGCGCCTTCAATAAGAAGGGACTGAAATTTAAGAAGAAGGGGGTTTTGCTAACGGTGCAATTCAAGCCGCCATTGATCATCGATTACGATGCGCGTTCGGAAGAGATCCTCAGTCAACTCATGGATGCGATAGAACAAAGCAAGGAATACATGATGAAGGGCAGGCATCATTGGGAGCTCAAGCCACAATGAGTGCGGCACTAAATGAATTCAACAATTTTCCAGGTAGTCAATGTGCAAATTAGCCAATATGCAAATATGCCAATTGTTGCGTGCTCCGATATGCAAAGACTCTACTGATAAGGAAAATTTGCACATTGGCTAATTGGCACATTGGCTAATTCCCCGCCCTTCACGATCCACTATTTCCATATTTATAATTACCTTGCTGCCAATTAACCTATGAGCCAGAAACCTGCAACCATCAAGGAAATAGCCAAACGATTGAATGTATCCGTTTCAACCGTATCGAGGGCGTTGCATAATCATCCCAGTATCGGTCTCCGTACGAAAATGCAGGTGCAGAAACTGGCGAGTGAACTCAACTACGAACCCAACCAGGCGGCCATATCATTCAAGCAGGGAAAGACATTTACGATCGGCGTGATCCTTCCCAATCTCGGCGAGGAATTTTTCTCCGCGGCCATCAATGGTATCGAGGATATCGCTATTCAGAATAACTATACGGTACTGATCGGTCAGTCGCGCGATAATGTCGCGAGGGAGAAGCAACTGGTCGATACCATGCGTAAGCACCGCGTGGATGGCCTGCTCGTTTCCCTCTCGAAGAATACGGATAAGTATGAGCATTTCGAGCAGTTGAAGAACTATTCCATACCCGTGGTTTTCTTCGATAGGGTGCCCGACTATGAGGGGGCTTATACGGTATCGTGCAACCTGAAAGACAGTTCCGTGCAGTTGATCGATTGGCTGGTAAGCAAGGGGCATAGGGAGATCGGATTCATCAAGGGACCGGATACCATGCTGCCTTCCCAGGAGCGATTGAATGGTTACCTGGAAGGATTAAAGAAGAATAAGATAGCGGTGGATGAAAAATATATCGTGCAGACCGATCTTGACAGGGAGAAGACGCTGGAGGCGATCCAGCAATTGTTGTCGTTGAAGAAGAGGCCGACGGCCGTGTTGGCATTCAACGACTATATTGCGCTCGATGCGATCAAGTATTCGAGGAGCCAGGGGTTGAAAATAAACAAGGATATTTTTTTCGTGAGTTATGCGAACCTTCCCATGACGAGTTATATGGATGAGCCGCCATTGGCATCGGTTGAGCAATTCCCGTATGACCAGGCAAAGAAGGCGGCGGAGATGTTGCTGGAGCTGATCACAACGAAAGATGAGGGTGGAAAGATGCAAAGGAGAGTGGTGATGGAGGGTAAGGTGATCGTGAGTGGGGAGTATGTGGAGAAGAATTGAGCGGTAATATTTTGGGTGTTGCATGCAGATGAGAGAAACCGTGATGAAGTGGAATTATAATACATTATTTAGTTGCTAAAACATTTTGCTGTATAGGCTCACGGGGCTATTTTTGCGCCGGAGAGCTGGCAGAGTGGTCGATTGCGGCAGTCTTGAAAACTGTTGACTGTAACAGGTCCGGGGGTTCGAATCCCTCGCTCTCCGCCTTCGCCCACCGAAACTCAAAAGTCGGTGGGTTTTTCATTTGTGGGCTTCAGTAGGGGCGGTTTGCCGTTGGCATCTAAAAGCTCTATTGTACTGCTACAATTAGGCCTTTTATGACAAATCCAGCCTTTATCATCAAGAGTGTCTACCGTCTTCAAAGGAAATTTTATGTTTACCACCTACATTCTTAAGAGTCAGAAAGACGAAGGCTTTTATTTTGGTCACTGCGCAGATATGAATCGGCGCCTGGCAAATCATAACAGCGGTAAAGTTCGAAGTACGAAATTCCGTACACCGTTAATATTGCATTACCTCGAGAATTTTGAAAGTAAGTCGGAGGCGTACCGCCGAGAATTGTTTTTCAAAAGTCTCGAGGGGAGACGTTGGCTAAAAGAAAAAAATATTATTTAGCGACGAACGGGCAAAGTGGTCGATTGCGGCAGTCTTGCCCGCAGGATTCTGTGAAAAAACTGTTGACTGTAACAGGTCCGGGGGTTCGAATCCCTCGCTCTCCGCCTTCGCCCACCGAAGCTTTAGCGTAGGCTGGTTTCTTGTTTTTGTACATCTTCATTGCCTGGCTGGCTTCGGCGGACGATGTCCGCTTCTGGTGTTCGATTGTGATCCCGCTCAGCCCGTATAGTCGTTGATTATCAATGACTTCTTCATTTAATGTAGTCCCGTATCTCCCGGTTCAAACATACCCGGAACCAAACGAAACCTGTTGCTATATATAACCAATTACATGATTAGACTTTGATTGTTATGACAGACATTGAAGCCATAATAACCTTAGCAAGAAAATACTCCCAAGAGAATTTTTCCTACTGGATTAATAAATATTCGAAAGAAAGAACAGGGAACGATTTCCCTTATACTTATAGCAATAGTGATTACGATTTATTCCCCCGGTATAGTGTATTATCAGCAATTTTAGAAGATGTAGAAACCTTAGTAGACCAAAATTTTAAGGACATTGAAAAATGTAAGGCTGAATTAATACATATAGGACTAACTGCACAAAGTCCTTTCACTACTGGCGAAAAAAATGAAATAGAACAAAATGCAATCAAGGATGAGCGAAGCAAGTTTGTGGATTACATTGTAAACCTGACTTCAAACGAATTGCTTTCAGTAGATCCGCTTCCTCATCGACGCAGATTTAGGGATGAAGAAGCAGGTCAAATAAGAAAATCTCTTCTCGAAAAATAGAATTATGATGGAAATTACTGGGACCCTTTAGCAATAAAGAGCCCAACGCCAACGGTTTTTCTTTCAAAGAGAAATATAACTGAAAGCGACTATAGTCAGATCATAGAATTCATTAAGGTTAACACAAGCAATAGATTATTTGAATTAACTGAAGGTGGGTCAGCTGCTGAAATTGAATTCTGCTTATTTCATCCAAACTGTGATGAGACTATTTATTGCGATAGAGATTTTGATTGGCTTGTATATGGCTCTCACGAATCCGAAATTACTTTCGCCGGTAGTCGGCTAATGGACTTTATTATCAGATTATATTCCGACAGGCAGGAAAAAATAAACAGCTGGGAATAATATTCTTAATTCTATCAATAGTCGGCCAATTTCGTCAACGGAATCAGAGGGAGCGTAGAAAGCTATCTTATTAGTTTGTGGCGCTATAATTTTTTTTCTAAAAGAATTTTTGATTTCGTTGCTACAGGGAGTGAAAATGATGAAGGGAAGGAAATATTCTCTAGGGTGCTTACACTTTTGTTTATCGTCGACGAAACCCCTGGCGGGGCCCTCCCTCCCCCACCTCCACCGCCGTTTTTTATCATGCAATAAAATAGTTGACCCTATCCGAAGTATCCATTCGACACTTAGAACAGCAGCAAACCTGCACTGACAATCCCCCGGACCGTTTCAGCAATTTCTACCCATATCCGCCTACGTAAAACAGATACTTAGAATGACTAATCAATCGTAAGGCAAATATCGCTTGGCAGGCTAGCGAAACCAAGGGAAAAACACCGGAACAAAGAGGTGAAAAAATGAACGTGAATCGTCAATAGCGACAGTCTTAAAATTGCTCAAATCAGTTAATCTCTTCAATGTCGTCGAGAACTTTGGGGAAAATACAAAGGTCGGAGACGATTCACGTCTCACGATTGACGACTGCCATCATCTGCCTGGCTCCTTTATCCCACAAGATTTCATGAAATGCTCCTTCTCCCGCTTTCTTACCCTTCGACATGGGAATTATACTATGCCAGGCAAAAAAACTACGCAATGAACCTATTTCAAAGTACTAACCCTGCCCAATCCCCGTTAATTGTAAGCCCGATCCTGCAATAACCCGCCCGCCCATTAAACCAGGCGAGGGTTTGCGGGTCTATGCGTAACATCAAAAAACCCTTTATGAAAAAAATCTTCCTATTCGTTCCAATTGCCCTTCTTACCGGCGCAGTTCTCTTCACCGCCTGTAAAAAGGATTCGAAGGACAATTCTACCGATACAAGCAAGGCAGATCTCACGACTCATGCCGATGACCAGGCCCGCTTCGACGCCGAACTCGATGCAGTCTCCAATGATGGTGATATCGTACTCGAGTCGACAGGTTCCTTTGCCGGCAGGTTCGAAGGGGAACAAGGTATTATCTGCGATGGCTCCGTAGCTGTGAATACAGACAGCGATCCGATGACGATCACCATCACTTACGACGGCACGAATTGCAATGGGACCCGTACGCGTACCGGCGTCGTGAAATTTTCCATGGCGAAGAACAGCCAGTGGAAGACTGCAGGAACCGCTGTTACCGTTACACTGCAATCGCTCAAGATTACGCGCACGCTCGATAATAAAAGCATTACACTTAATGGTTCACAGACCTATACAAACGTAAGCGGCGGATTGCTCATCAACCTCGTTTCCACAAGCATTACCCATTCCATAGCAAGCAGCGGACTGTCGGTTACTTTCGACGATGGTTCCGTACGCAACTGGCAGGTTTCCAAGAAGCGTGTATTCTCCTATAACAATGGAGTTGTTATCACCACCACGGGTACACACTCAGAGGCTGGCGCAGATAATATTGCCGAGTGGGGAACAAACCGTTTCGGCGGCGCATTTACTACTGCCATTACCTCGCCAATGATAGTTCGCCAGGATTGCAGCTTCCGGCTGACCTCCGGGGAGATCAAACACACGATCCCTTCGATATCGGCCACCGCAACGTTTGGACTGAGCGCAGCCGGACTTCCCGTTTCCTGTCCTGTTGGAAGTTATTTTTATAGACTTGCCTGGACCGGTCCCGCCGGAAATACCTTCAGTCTTCTTTTACCTTATTGACGGAGCATAAAAAAATATTGAGAGAGCGCTGCAGGGAGACTTGCGGCGCTTCTTCATTTTTGGAAGGAACGTTGGCGGCAATGACCACCGGATCATGTGAACGGTAGGCGGATTTTCATATTATTCGATACCTTGCGGACCGGTTGCGCAATTTCAGAGGAGCCGGCCGCAGGCAATGCATGTCTCTTCATGTCTTGCGATTCAATAATCTTCTGCAGGCATATTACTCTTCGAATGAAGCATCTTAAGGCCATCAGGAAATACTTTTGGAAATACCGGGTCCGGTTGGGCGTCGGTATCCTGTTCGTTTTCCTGTCCAATTATTTCAACGTACTTACTCCACAGATCACCGGTTTCATCATCGATTTCGTTCAGCAATCGCTGCATCTCGAAGGCTATCATGCAAGAGCTGTAACGCCTGGATACGACGGGCTGGTAAATATTTTCATCCGGTGGGTGGAAGGCAGTACTTATAAATGGACGACCATCGTTGCCATCTGCGGTATTGTGATCCTGGTGCTGGCGTTGCTGAGGGGATTTTTCCTTTTCCTCATGCGGCAGACCATCATCGTAATGAGCAGGCATATTGAATACGATCAGAAGAATGAGATCTACCGTCATTACCAACAATTGAATACTTCATTTTATAAGAACCATAGCACGGGTGACCTGATGAACCGCATTGCGGAAGATGTAAGCCGGGTGCGGATGTTCACGGGACCGGCCCTTATGTATCTCGTGAACCTGGTAGCCGTCATTTCGCTCGCGGTGTTCTATATGTACATGCGTGATAAGATGCTCACCCTGTACGTTCTCGCGCCATTGCCCATACTGGCCTTGACGATCTACTATGTCAACAATACCATTCACAAGAAGAGCGAGAAGATACAGGCCTCTCTTTCCGACCTGACTACAAATGCACAGGAATCCTACTCGGGGATCAGGGTAATAAAATCTTTCGTGCAGGAAAAGGCGATGCTGCGATTCTTCGTCAATAACAGCGACCAGTACAGGAAAAATTCGATCAGTCTTGCGAAGGTCGAAGCCATCTATTTCCCCTCCATCACATTGCTTATTGGATTAAGCACGCTCTTTACCATAATGATCGGCGGGTTGTACTACGTACACGGTACGCATAATATCACCATAGCCACCATCGTCGAATTCGTGATGTACATCAATATGCTCACCTTCCCTGTGAGCGCCATCGGGCTTACGGCGAGTATGATCCAACGCGCCGCCGCCTCCCAGAAGCGTGTCAACGAATTTCTCGATACCGTGCCATCCATACGGGAGCCGCTGATGCCGGCAGACACGAATCTGCAGGGCGATATTGTATTCGAACACGTCGATCTCATTTATCCCGACACAGGCATCCAGGCATTGAAAGACTTCAACCTCCATATCCGCAAAGGGGAGAAGGTTGCCATTGTGGGCAGAACGGGAAGCGGTAAGACAACTCTTGCGCAGCTGCTATTAAGACTGTACGATGTCACCAATGGAAGTATCAGGCTGGATGGTCACGATATAAAGGAACTGGGCCTCGGGAAATTGCGGGAACAGATTAGCTATGTGCCGCAGGATGTGTTCCTGTTCAGCGAAACCGTACGGAATAATATCCGGTTCGGCCTCAAATCTGGCGCGAGCGCCGATGTGGAGAAGGCGGCCAGGCAGGCCAGCGTGCACAACGAGATCCTCGGGTTTTCCGAAGGCTATGAAACCATGATTGGCGAACGCGGCGTTACGCTGAGTGGCGGCCAGAAACAACGCATTTCCATTGCCAGAGCCCTGATAAAGGATCCGGCCATGGTGATCTTCGACGACTGCCTGAGCGCAGTAGATGCCAAAACGGAAAAGGAGATCATCGGGAATCTGAATGACTACCTGGAGGGTAAAACAGCCATCATCATCACGCATCGTATATTTTCGCTTTTCAGTTTCGATAAGATCGTTGTGCTGGAGGATGGCGAGATCGTAGAGGAGGGAACCCACCATCAATTGCTCGCCCTGAAGGGATATTACGCAAACCTGTATACCCGCCAGCAGGAAACCGACCGGGAGGGGAAACAGGCGTGAAAATACTGGCGGCAGACCGGCCCAAATAACGCCCCAACGGCCGCAATCACAGGGGATTTTGCAGGGATCAACTCTCTTTTGGCTGTGTCAAAAACATCTATATATTTGTAACTTCATAAACCAAAGCCAATTTTTTAACCTGAAAATTAACCTACTGTGGCGTACGAGAACAATGACAAGAAAATGGAAAGTATTTATAGCAAGAGAATACGCGCCGGGAAGAGAAGGACGTATTTTTTTGATGTAAGGGCTACTCGTGGTAATGATTACTATCTGACCATTACCGAGAGTCGCAAACGTTTCGATGATAACGGGTATGACAGGCATAAGGTATTCCTGTACAAGGAAGACTTCAATAAGTTTATTAAGGCCCTTGGTGAGGCGGTCGACTATGTCAAGACCGACCTGATGCCCGATTTCGATTTCGATGCCTTCAACCATGATGAGGCAGGAAATGAAAATGACGGTGAAATGAATAACGAGAGGGAAAGCCCCGCTATCTCCCGTGTTGCGGAGCCTGTAGCAGAAACGGTCGCAGAAGTGAACGATATTGTGGAAACGGCGCCTGAGGAAATCACACCCGCTTCAAGCAGCAGCAACGAAGAAGTTGACAAATGGTAATCTTATTTGAAAGATAGCAAAGCCACCTATGGGTGGCTTTTTTTGGCCCTTATGCGAAAGATTCTCTAAATGGGAAATATTCTCCCAGAAGGGATAATAAGGAATATTGTCCGAAGGAGTCCAGGGATTAGGCCGCGGCACACATGATCTATTGGACAGTTATACTTCTCTAATGAGGCTTTTGAATTTTTACTTTTGATTTTTGACTTAATAACTATTGACGATTCACTTTCATCGGATGGGATTCGGTATCACGCCGGCTTCGGCCGGTAACTTAATATCCTTGCCCACATTCGGCATGTTGAATAGTTGCATCGATGGAATAAGGCAAGGCATAAAGTCCCCGGTCAATATGGTGATGGTCGTTCCCGATGTAAAGGATCTCGTGATGATCCGGAAGGATGCAGATTCACCATCAACCGGTTTCCAACCCGGATTCCGAAGATGTTCCAGGACACTTGTCCCCAGACTCAACTGCGGGGAACGCCATTCCTTTAATTGCTTTGAAAGCGGGAGACGTCCCGGCAACTGCGCTCTTACCACCTGGGCCGCCAGGAGAAGGGCGACCAATGGAAGAAATTTCATAAGCGATAATTTGTATAATTAAGTTACAGCTATTTCTTCATCTTCTTATATGCGTTGATCAATCCATTCGTGGAGGAGTCATGACCCTTTATAACATCGGGTGTGGTGAGCTCGGGAAGCACCTTGCTGGCAAGCTGCTTGCCAAGTTCCACTCCCCACTGATCGAAACTGAATATATTCCAGATCACACCCTGTACGAATATCTTATGCTCGTACAATGCGATGAGCTGACCGAGAGTAAAAGGTGTTATCTTCTTTATTAAGAATGAATTGGTAGGCCGGTTTCCCGTGAATACTTTGAAAGGTTGAAGCCGCGTTATCTCTTCGTCTTTGAGACCCGCCTTGATCAGTTCCGCTTTCACTTCTTCCCCCGTCTTGCCATTCATCAGCGCCTCGGTCTGTGCAAAGAAATTAGACAACAATTTAGGATGGTGGTCGCCGATCGGGTTATGACTCTGCGCCGGGGCAATGAAGTCGCAGGGCACCAAGGGCGTTCCCTGGTGCAGGAGCTGGTAGAAGGCGTGCTGGCCATTTGTTCCCGGTTCACCCCAGATCACCGGACCCGTAGCATACTGAACGGGGCTACCCGTGCGGTCGACATACTTTCCATTGCTTTCCATATTTCCCTGTTGAAAATAGGCAGGGAAGCGATACATATACTGATCATAAGGAAGTATTGCCTCGGTCTGGGATCCGAAGAAATTCGTGTACCACAGGCCTATCAGCGCCATCAGCACGGGAATATTCTTATCGAACTCCGTCTCCCGGAAATGATTGTCCGTATGATGTGCGCCCTTCAGCAATTGTTCGAAATTCTTATAGCCCACGGAAAGCGCGATGGACAGACCGATAGAGCTCCAGAGCGAATATCTTCCACCCACCCAGTCCCAGAATTCAAACATATTGTTCTTGTCGATGCCGAAGGCCACCACAGCCTTTTCATTGGTAGAAAGAGCAGCGAAGTGTTTCGCAATATGTTTCTCGTCCTTTGCCTTGCGCAGGAACCATTCTCTCGCAGTCTGCGCATTGGTCATGGTCTCCTGGGTAGTGAACGTCTTAGATGCAATAAGGAACAGCGTCCGCTCGGGTTTTACTTTTTTTAATGTCTCGGCAATTTGGGTGCCGTCTATATTCGATACGAAATAGGTCTCCATATCCTCTACCCGGTAAGGCCTCAATGCTTCCGTCACCATCTGCGGACCGAGATCGCTTCCCCCGATGCCGATATTGACAATATACTTGATGCGCTTGCCCGTATACCCCCTGTGCTCACCGGAATGAACGGCATCGCAGA
>DATHKS010000611.1:0-9800 GCA_035488975.1 Chitinophagaceae bacterium
CTGAAATGATCGATGATCTTCTGTGCATTTGAACCCGCACCCGAGGCAAAGAGGGCGACATGAACAAGGCGTGGTAACAGGGTCTCCCCATTTTTTGACTTTTGCATTTTGACTTTTGACTTTCTTCCGCCTATTCTCGCGCCCATTTTCCTCAAATAGCCCTTAAAAAATCCAAACTGCCCCATCGGGATGCTGACAAGAATGACGGCGATTGGCCAGAGCAGAGTGATCAATACTATATAGGTAAGGATCCAGGGCCAGCCGGAGGCAATAGGAAGAAGACCCAGGATACGGCGGCCTGCATAACCAGTCAGGCTGCCACCAATGGCAAATGTGCTAATGATCAATGCCAGTCGCACACCACTTACCTTCCATTTTTTCTGCAGCCCGTCCAACATAATAGCGAGTCGTCTTTTTTTGCCCGGCAAAAGTAGGGTTTGTTGGACAGCGTTGGCAACAGAAGAAGGAATTGGGAATAGGGAATTAGGAATTTGGCTTTAATTAGTAACAATCATTCCCTGGTATTGCTTTTAAAAAGATATTTTCAATTTGAGGACTAATTCCGAATTCCCAATTCCGAATTCCAATCTCTCATGATCATTTATTGTTGAACAAATCCAACTGGTTGACTGATTAATGACAAACAAATTTGATCAAATACAAGAATTACTTATAAATCCCTTGAAACGCAGGCTGGTAGCGGGTTAAAATTTTTTTAAAGTGGATGGCCGTTTATAAGGTTCGTGTGCTATTTTTGCACCCAGTTCAGGTTTTTTATCCACATTTTACAGATCAATTGTGACTATGATTCCTTCAAAACCAATGCTCAGGAGACTTACACTGTTTACCCTTGCTTTTGTTGTTTTCTCTGCGCTAAAAGTATCAGCACAAGATGGTAAGGCATTATTCCAGTCACGGTGCCAGAGTTGTCATAGTGTTTTTGTAGATGTAACCGGCCCTGCTTTGAAGGGTTTGGAGGAACGGCACTCCTGGTCCGATCACAAGCAACTGCTCGCCTGGATCCAGAATCCCCCGGGCTATATGGCTAAGGACCCCTACACCCAGGGATTGAAGACGAAGTTCAATACTGTCATGACGTCCTTTCCCGGCACCACGCTCGCCGAGGTGGATGCGCTGGTGAAATATATAAACGAAATCGCTACTGCTCCACCTCCTACTCCTCCGAGCGGCGATGATGGAGAACCATCCGACAACAATCAAAACGCCATCATCTTCGGCGTCATTTCCCTGATCCTCGCCATCATCGCGCTTATCCTGATGCAGGTGAACAGCAACCTGAAGAAGATGTCGGATGATGCAGAACGCATTCATCGCCCAGAGCCCGTTGCCTTCTATCGCAACAAGGTGTATATCGCCATGTTCTCGGTCATCTTCTTCATCATCGGCGGCTACTTCGTTACGAAGGGCGGCATCGGCATGCAGCGGATGAAGGATTACCAACCCAAACAACCCATTTATTATTCCCATAAGGTACACGCCGGCATTAACCAGATCAGCTGTCTCTATTGCCATGGCAATGCATGGGAAAGCAAGTCCGCCGCCATTCCTTCGGTGAATGTCTGTATGAACTGTCATAAGTCCATCCAGTCATATACCAAGGGACCCAAGCTGCAAGATGACAATGGCAACGAGATCAACGGTACGGCCGAGATCGCGAAGCTTTATAAATATGCAGGATTCGATCCAAAGAATGCCAATTCATGGGATCCTTCCAAGGCCAAGCCTATCGAGTGGGTCAAGATCCATAATCTTCCCGACCACGTCTTCTTCAGTCACGCGCAACATATCAGGGCAGGCAAGGTGCAATGCCAGACCTGCCACGGCGAGATCACTAATATGAACGAAGTGAAGCAGGTTTCGGAATTAAGCATGGGTTGGTGTATCAATTGCCATCGCCAGACCAAGGTTGACTTCAACTACGACAGCACCAAGGGCAATAAGTTCTATAGCATTTACGAGAAATTCCACAACGATATCAAGGCTGGTAAGATGGATAGTGTAACCGTCAAGGATATCGGTGGTATCGAGTGCCAGAAATGCCATTATTAAAGCAGTAGTCGCTTAGCCGCCAGCGCTGACGGTGGGTGTACAAGGAATATATTTCAAAAATAAAATCAGCTGACTCCGGCATTCGCCCAGGCCAGTTGCTAACTCCGATAAATATGAGCCAAAAACAGTACTGGCAAGGGTTTGGACAGGTTAATGATCCTGAAAATTTTCAAAAGAAGACGGCCGATGAATTTCACGAAGAACTTCCTTTTGAGGGTTTCGACGATAAAGGACTGATCGACGCCAAAGCCCCGCGCCGGGATTTTCTGAAATATCTTGGTTTCAGCACCGCTGCCGCAGCATTGGCTGCCAGTTGTAAAATACCCGTTAGACAGGCCATTCCATTCGCCAACAAACCCGAGAACATCATTCCCGGAGACGTGAAGTACTATGCTACCACGTATGTGCAGGATGGAGATATCATTCCCATTCTTGCCAAAGTAAGAGACGGCCGCCCGATAAAACTCGAAGGGAATACGCTTTCTACCTATACAAATGGAGGTACCTCCGCCCGGGCCCAGGCCTCTGTGCTCGAGCTGTATGATATGTTCCGCGTCACTCACCCTAAGAAGAGAGTAGGCGATAAGTACGAGGAGACCACCTATGAATTCATCGATAAGACGATCGGCGATGCACTCACCGGAACTTCTAATATCGTTTTACTTACCGGTACCATCGTCTCCCCGTCCACGCAACAGATCATAACGGAATTCCTGGCGAAATATCCCGGTAGCCGCCACGTACAGACAGATTCTATCTCATATAGCGGTATGCTCCTCGCTAACGAAGCAAGCGGCTTCGGCAGGAAGATACCAACCTATAATTTCGCGGCCGCAAAGGTCATCGTAAGCCTCGGCGCCGATTTTCTCGGAAGCTGGCTCAACACTGTCGAGAACGCGGTTGGATATGGAAAAGGAAGGAAGATAGATGAGAAGAACCCGCAGATGAGCAAGCACTACCAGTTTGAAGGTCATCTCAGCACAACGGGTGCAAGTGCCGACGAACGCTTTACTCACCGCCCCTCCGAAACCGGTGCTGTAGCCCTTGCACTCTTAGCGGCATTGGACGGCTCCGTCTCATCTCCCGCTATTGCAGATGAAAAACTCAAGGCCGGTATCACGAAGGTGGCTGCCGACCTCAAGGCCAATAACGGAACGGCATTGGTTGTCTCCGGCAGCAACGATGCAAACATTCAGCAGATCGTCAACGCCATTAATAATGCCATCGGTGCATATGGAAAGACCATAGACTGGAGCATTACCTCCAACTATCGCCAGGGTATCGATAAAGACCTGGTAGATCTCGTTTCTCAAATGCAAAACGGGCAGGTCGGCGCATTGCTCATCAGCGACGCAAATCCAGCATATAATTATTTCGATGCGGATAAATTCAAGGCGGCGTTGAAGAAGGTCAAGACAAGCATTTCCTTCGGGGAAAAAATGGATGAGACCACCGAGCTCTGCAGCTATATCATTCCTACCCATCACTTCCTGGAGAGCTGGGGTGATACGGAAGCGAAGACCGGCTATTTCAGCTTCATCCAACCAACGATCTATCCACTATTCAAGACGCGTCCCTTCCAGACCTCCTTATTGAAATGGAGCGGCAACAATACCGACTACGAAACTTATTTCAGGAATTACTGGACCGCCAAACTCGGCTCGATCGATGCCTTCGATAAGGCGCTTCAGGATGGCGTGATCGAAACAGCCAGCGCCGGAGCCAATGCCGGTACTTATTCCGGAGCCTCTGTTGCTACAGCCGCCTCTGCGGTTGCTGCGATAAAGAAAGGCGGCAAGGATGAGGTGGTCCTCTATCAGAAGGTTTCCATCGGCAGCGGTATCGGTGCAACCAATCCATGGATACAGGAATTGCCCGATCCCATCACCAAGGCTACCTGGGACAACTATGCCATGATCTCCATGACAAAGGCAAAGGAACTCGGCATAGAGCTCGACATGAATTACGAGTACTATCCTTCCAAACCTGTGATCAAATTGTCGGTCGCCGGTAAGAAGGATGTCGAATTACCGATCCTTGTCATTCCCGGTATGAACGCCAATACCATCGCCGTGGCGGTGGGTTATGGTCGTAACGACGCACTCGGTAAGACGGCGAAGGGTGTCGGACAAAACGTCTATCACTTCGCTTCATTCAATGGTTCGACGGTCAGCTACAACAGTGATGTTACCATAACGGATGCCGACCGCAAACAAAAAATTGCACAGACACAGATACATAATTCCTACGAGGGTCGCGTTGAGGTGGTGAGAGAGACTACGCTTGCTACATTCAAGAAGAATCCTAACGAGCTACCCGAATACCGCGAGGTATTAAGAGAGAAATACGCCAAGCAAAGCGGCGACTTTCAAAAAGACGCTACATTATATGGTGTACACGATCAGCCCGGCATCAAGTGGGGCATGACGGTAGACATGAACTCCTGCTATGGTTGCGGCGCCTGCGTGGTGGCCTGTCATACGGAGAACAATGTTCCCGTGGTTGGTAAGTCGGAAGTGTTGCGATACCATGATATGCATTGGCTCCGCATCGACCGCTACTTCATCAGCGATGAGAAGAATCCCGATGACCTCAAGGGCGTGGTCTTCCAGCCGATGATGTGTCAGCATTGCGACAACGCGCCCTGCGAGAACGTTTGCCCTGTTGCCGCTACCAATCACAGCAGTGAAGGGATCAACCAGATGGCCTATAACCGTTGCATCGGAACAAGATATTGCGCGAATAACTGTCCCTTCAAGGTTCGTCGCTTCAACTGGGCGGACTATACCAATTCGGATAGCTTCCCTCACAACCAGGATCAGCAACTGGTAGGTAAGCTCGATCCAGTGGTTTTCCAGATGAATGATGAGCTGACGAGAATGGTATTGAATCCTGATGTCACCGTACGTTCGAGAGGTGTGATGGAAAAATGTTCTTTCTGCATACAGCGTACGCAGGCAGCGAAGCTCACGGCGAAGAAGGAAGGACGCATATTGAAAGATGGTGATGCGAAGACAGCATGCCAGCAGGCATGTGCCGGTGATGCGATCGTGTTTGGAAACGTTCACGACAAGACCAGCGAGGTCAGCCAGATCAGGTTGAACAATCCGCAACGCAGCTTCTATTCTCTCGAGCAACTTCACGTTCTGCCGAATGTCACGTATCTCGCCAAGGTTCGTAACACGGATGAGATCATCGAGCCTAAGGAAGTGGGATAAGGATTGGAACGCAGTACTAAGAATTTTGAACAGTTAAGATAAAGGACCAAATAGATTTACTTATCAGGAAATACATTATATGGGATTACTCAGATATGAATCACAGGTGAGGCCGCCGCTGGTAGTTGGAGAAAAAAACTACCACCAGGTAACGGAGGATATTTGCCGCCCGGTGGAGGCCAAGCCTTCGAAGTTGTGGTGGATCGGCTTCCTGATCTCTGTGGCGTTGCTCGGATTCGGCATTTTCTCAGTCACCATGGAAGTGATCTATGGTACGGGACAGTGGAACCTGAATAAGACGATCGGCTGGGGATGGGATATCACCAACTTCGTATGGTGGGTGGGTATCGGTCACGCCGGAACCCTGATCTCTGCGATCCTGTTACTGTTTCGCCAGGGTTGGAGAACGGGTGTGAACCGTGCGGCGGAAGCCATGACGATATTCGCGGTAATGTGCGCAGGCCAGTTCCCTATCTGGCACATGGGTCGTGTGTGGGATGCCTTCTTCGTATTGCCTTATCCGAATACACGCGGTCCGCTCTGGGTGAATTTCAATTCACCATTGTTGTGGGACGTATTCGCGATCTCGACATATTTCACCGTTTCATTGTTGTTCTGGTATTCAGGACTGTTACCCGATCTCGCCACGCTGCGCGACAGGGCAAAACTGAAATGGAGAAAGATGTTCT
Organism: Chitinophagaceae bacterium; assembly: GCA_035488975.1. Classification (GTDB taxonomy): domain Bacteria; phylum Bacteroidota; class Bacteroidia; order Chitinophagales; family Chitinophagaceae; genus DATHKS01. Next base: position 5,978 of record DATHKS010000611.1, read on the forward strand.
ACGGTATCGCAGCGTTCGGCTGGACCGGTTCAACCAAGCACTGGCAGCGGCATGAGGCCCTTTCACTCGTATTGGCCGGCTTGAGTACACCGCTTGTATTATCTGTGCATACCATCGTATCCTTTGACTTCGCCACCTCTATTGTACCGGGCTGGCATACTACCATCTTCCCGCCTTATTTCGTGGCGGGCGCCGTGTTCTCCGGCTTCGCGATGGTGCAGACGCTCCTGTTGGTGACGAGAAAGGTACTTGCACTGGAAGAATACATCACCATCGAACACATCGAGGTGATGAATAAAGTAATTGTGTTGACGGGTTCGATAGTGGGTATTGCATACCTGACCGAGCTGTTCATGGCCTGGTATTCCATGGTCCCTTATGAGCAATTCGCCTTCTTCCAAAACCGCCTCAACCTGTCGAGTCCGTACGGATGGGCCTACTGGATCATGATGGGATGTAACGTACTGTCGCCACAGATCTTCTGGATAAGAAAGATGAGAAGGAATATTCTTCTTACTTTCTTCATGAGCATCCTTATCAATATCGGTATGTGGTTCGAGCGTTTTGTGATCATCGTTACTTCCGTGTACCGTGATTATCTGCCAAGCTCCTGGAGTACGTACTATGCGCCGACTATCTGGGAAGTTGGATTCTATATGGGAACATTCGGTTTGTTCTTCACCTGTTACTTCCTCTTCTCGAAATTCTTCCCGGTCATCGCCATTGCTGAGATCAAGCATATACTGAAGAAGAATGGAGAGAGTTTCAAGGAAAAGATGACGGAGGTAGAAGAAGAGCCATTGGATGTGTTCATCGGCAAGCATGCACATGATCACGGAGCATAAAAGACGGCATCGTTGACTTTGCCGGTAAATGAAAAGGGAATTTAGATATTGAACGAATAAAACGGTTTTGGTTTCTCATTGAATGGAAACTCATACCAAAAGCTAAACACCATGAGTGTAAAAAAATTTGTAGTAGGAAATTTTGACGACGAGGAGGTTTTGTTCCCCGCGGTGAAGAAGGTGCGCCGGCAAGGCTATAAGATACACGATGTGTACACCCCTTTTCCCATCCATGGCCTGGATAAAAGTATGGGCCTCCGTGAAACCAGCCTGCATACTGCCGGGTTCATCTATGGGATTTCGGGGACAATGACGGCCCTGGGTTTCATCACCTGGGCCTTGTCCGTGGACTGGCAGATCAACTTCGGTGGTAAGCCCTATTTTTCCCTGCCTGCCTGGATACCTATTACGTTCGAGTTAACGGTTTTGTTCGCCTCGATAGGAATGGTGCTCACTTTCTGCTGGCTTTGCCAACTGGCGCCCTTTGTGAAAAAGGATCATTTCAATCCGCGTTCAACCGACGACACATTCGTGATGGCGTTGGAATGTACCGATAAGACAAATGACCAGGAAGCCATAGCATTCCTGACAAGCGTAGGAGCAAAAGATGTATCTGTTCAACACAGGGAAACGCGCTGGTGGTTGGGCCGGTATGACAAAGAAACGGTCCGTTTGACGAAGAAACCCGAAGCTGCTCATTAACCATTATAACAACAGATGATGAATAAATTTTTGATTGTAACTGGATGTATCGCGCTCACCATAGCGGTAACGGGTTGCGGTGATCACCGGAATCCCGGACGCGCATACATGCCCGATATGACCTATAGCAATGCATACGAGACGTACGCGCCTGCGCAATCGCGGCTTGATAATTCTGAAGCACAGGGAGCACACTTCAATGGCCGTCCGGTGGAAGGCGCCATTGCACGCGGTGATATGTTCGCCTATGCATTGAAGAATGATACGACAGGGTACAAGCTGTCCGCTTCAGTAAGGAATCCACTCGATACAACTACCGTAGACCACGTGGAGTCTGAAAGATTATATCTCGTCAACTGCGCCATCTGTCACGGAACGAAGCTCGATGGCAACGGACCATTGTGGAAAGACGGCACGGGACCTTTTCCTGCAGCGCCAAAGAATCTCATGGCGCCTGATGCCAAAACATTGGCCGAAGGAACCATGTTTCACGTGGTCACCTATGGTAAGAATGCGATGGGCAGTTATGCCTCTCAACTTTCCACGGCACAACGCTGGATGGTTGTAGCCTATATCAAATCCAAACAGGGTGGCGGCGCTTCTCCGGCAGCGGATAGCAGTGGTGCAGCGAAACCTGACAGTGCGGCGAAAGCAACGGCAATGAAATAACTTTTATCAGAAGAACAAATCATAAAAGAACACTGATGACAATACGGGAAAAATTTATAGCGCCGAAGAGATATAACACGGTCGCGTTTGCCCTGATGGCGGTCGGGATCCTGGCAATAATTGCATTATACATTTCCGCAGGCTCCAGTTCCGACCCGCATAAGCAGGCGAGATTCTGGGGTAGCCTGTTGCAGAACAGCGTGTATTTCCTGCTCGTGGTCAATGCCGCTATGTTCTTCATCTGCGCAACCACACTTGCATGGGCCGGCTTCACTCTTTCCTTCCGCCGCGCAACGGAAGCTATCACCGCATGCGTCCCCGTGATCGGTGTGATTTGCGGTGTGATACTACTTGCCATCGTATTTGGCAGCAACCATGAACTGTACCACTGGAGCGATCCTCATCATGTAGCCGAAGACCCCGTGTTGAAGAGTAAGTCGGGATTCCTCAATAAAGGATTCTTTACCACCATGACCATTCTCACAATTACGCTTTGGTCATTGCTGGGTTGGAAAATGAGAAGGCTCTCCCGCAGCCTGGATGAGAACCCGATCAAGACAGTCGAAGGAAAGAGAAGATATATGTGGAACAATACTGTATGGGCAGCCCTGTTCATTGTTGTCTTCGCCCTTACTGTTGCTTCCTCCATCCCCTGGCTCTGGTTGATGAGTATCGATGCGCATTGGTACAGCACCATGTATAGCTGGTACACTTTCGCCAGCACATTCGTGGCGGGTCTTGCATTGATCACTTTGTTCGTCATATTCCTGAAGAATATTGGCTACCTGGAGACCGTGAATGCCGAACACCTTCATGACCTCGGTAAGTTCATGTTTGCGTTCTCTATTTTCTGGACCTATCTCTGGTTCTCCCAGTTCATGCTCATATGGTATGCGAATATCCCTGAGGAAACGATCTATTTCAAGCCCAGGATAGAGGGTGCATTCAGCGGCGTGTTCTGGCTGATGTTCCTCATCAACTTCCTCGCGCCTCTATTAATATTTATGAGCCGCGATTCAAAGAGAAACTATGCGACCATGACATTCATGTCGCTGCTCCTGATATTCGGTCACTGGCTCGATTTATTCCAGATGGTCTTCCCCGGTCCCCTGACGGATCCCAAGACCGGCGAGAGTCATGTGCCTATGCTGTTATACGATTTCGGAGTTATGCTTGGTTTCATAGGATTGATCATGTTCGTAACAGGAAGGGCGCTGGCGAAGGCTCCATTATTGGCGAAGAATCATCCGCTCGTAAAGGAAAGCCTGATACATCACACTTGATTTGTAATGCCTTGCTATAGGCGTGGGAATTTAATATTGGTTTTAATAATTCACTATAGATTATGCAAACTTTCTTCATTATTGCGATTTTGGCTCTTGGCTTCCTGGTCACATTCCAGATAGCGAAGGCCAGTGAGTACGTAGCAGTGTTGCGCGGCGAGGAAAAATCCAGGAAGCAAACGAATAAGATCAACGCGTTCCTGCTTCTCATCATCATATCGATGTGCACGCCATGATCCGATGCCGGCTTACCAAGGATCTTTCCCTGCAGCCTTTCATTGCAATAGTACACGCCGATCAGCCCTGCGATAAGGAAGATGAGAA
>DATHKS010000612.1:0-2425 GCA_035488975.1 Chitinophagaceae bacterium
GTTTTCTTTGTTTGACGGTTCACACGACCCACCTCGTTCAGTGTCGAGAACCACGTATAATATATACCGGGACAGACGACGTTGAGTATATTCCCCGACCCCTTCGGCAGGATGGTCAGATTGCTTGTTCGCCGGGCAGGATCGTACACGATCAGGCCCTTCGAGGTTGCCATCCAGAGATTACCCTGCGTATCGGTCGACATATCGAAGAAGGCGATCTCGTTCGTGGTATCCGCGGAAGGCCGGTAGAAGTGCCGGGTTGCTTTTTGAGTAGCGAGATCATAACTATATAATCTTCCCGGCTGCAGGCCGAGCCAAAGAACATGACGCGCACTGTCCAGTCTCACAACGCTAACATCCCTGAACTGATAAAGCGTATCGCCGGGCGAGTTATGGGAGGCATAGCAATGGCCCGTTGCAGGGTAGAATCTTGCCAGCCTGGAGCCCGACAGGAGCAGCTCGCCCGGCTTAAGCGCTATGATATTTCTTATATCGTTGTCGAAGAGGGAGAAGTCGATAGAGGATTTGTTTTCACTATCGCTGTGAAATTCCTTGAACGCCTGCCTGCGCCGGTCGTACATCGACAGCCCGAGTTGAGAGGCAACGAAGAGCGTGTCCTTTACCTGTATCATCTTCCGGATGAAGGCGCCAGGGAAGGCGGTGCGATAATCGACGGAGAAAGGATAATTGGTATAGGCATTGGTGAGCGGATCGAATTCGCAGATCCCTTTCGCGGTGCCGATCCAGGTACGGTTTCCTTCACCGCTGTGTGAAAAAGCGGTGACATAATTATCGGGCAGCGAATGCGCCTGTGCATAATCGCGGCGGAAGAGTTGGATGAAGTCGAGATCGGGTTGAAAGCGAACGATGCCTTGTGTGGAGGTGCCGAACCATATATTTCCATCCCTGTCTTCAAACAGCGCCTTGCCCTGACCTTCCTGTTCGGGATAGGGATATGGATACAGCAGTTCCTTCTTCATGGAAATGGAATGACCGTCTTTCGGGAAGTATTCGATGAGGCCGAACGTGGAATTGGAGATCCAAAACCTGCCCCTCGAATCTTTCATCACGTCGCCCATCTGCGTGAGCTTCCGGGTGAAGGCAGGATCATAGGCCTTATCCGCCGGACGGAATTGATTAGTGATGGTATTGAACAATACGTACCCCGCTCGTTCCATCGAGATGAGCATCTCATGATCATCCAGCATTTCCACATCGTACATGGAGGCGGAGCCGTATCCCATCTTTTCAATATCGAAAGGTATCTTCTCCATCTTGTTAGCGGCGATGTTGAAGCGAAAGAGGCCGTTATCCGTGGCAATCCACATCAGTGATTTGTCCTGCATGAAGAACTTACCGATGCCATAATCCCAGTCCTTACCGAAAAGTGGGGTGAGGTCTTCGAATTTTCCACTTAATTTATCATAGCGGTAACACGCAGCGCCGCAACTGAGATAGACGCGCTTCTGGTAGTCTTCGCCGAGGCGCCAGACGGGAGAATTGTAGCGGTTGTTCTTACGCGCACTATCATAGGCGGGCAATGATTCGAAATTATCGCTGGCATAATTGTACCTGGACAGGCCATCGGCGCCGCAGGCAAACCACATTTCATCGTCGCTGTCGCGGAAGATCCAGAAGGTGGTATTACCGGCGATCGAATGCTTATCGGCGCTATTGTGAAAATACTGTTTGATGGAATGACCATCGTAGCGGTTCAGCCCATTGACGGTGGCGATCCAGATGAACCCATACTTGTCCTGGTTGATGGACCACACATTTGGATTGGAAAGGCCCTGGTCTGTGCCGATAGTGAAGAAATTATACCGCGCCTGCGACAAAGCGAACTGTGTCACGAACAGGAAGGGAAGGAGTAACAAGCGGCGCTGCATGTATCAGGTGGTGGATTTCCAATCAAGATATAGATAATTTGATAATTTGGCAATTTGGTAATTTGACAATGATCCTCAGTCTGGTCAATCATTTCTCATCTGAGCACGCCTCATTATCAAATTACCAAATTGCCAAATTATCAAATTGCTTTCCTGCCTTTCTTCGTGCCCCTTTGTGCCCTTCGTGTCTTAGTGGTTCGGCTTTTCCGGAAACGATGGCGCTAAAAATTAAGGCCGATTCGCCGCTCTACAATATATTCGGCACGTAAAACCAGCCGAATATAACGACGCCCATGCGAAAATTTCTTGTCATTCTGTTTATTCCCCTGCTTCATTCGTCGCTGCAGGCGCAAACAAGTATACGATTAACCAACGATTGGGAATTTCTCCGCCAGGACATTGGAGGGATCTGGGAGGCGGTACGGCCCATCGTAAAAGGAAACCCCGAGAGCGTACCACTATGGCAACCGGTAACGCTTCCCCACTGCGTGAATGCACTGGATGCAGTGGACCCGGATGTCAATTACTACCAGGGG
>DATHKS010000613.1:0-2135 GCA_035488975.1 Chitinophagaceae bacterium
ATGCCTAGACAATTTGGTAATTTGATAATTAGCCAATGTGCCAATTACGGCGTGCTCCGATATGGAAAAACTTTACTGATTAGGATCATTGGCTAATTATCAAATTACCAAATTGTCAAATTGTTTCGTTTCATCCCTCTCTTTCCTCAAGTCATCCCTTCTCCCATTCTTCCCTTCATTTCACCAGCGCATCTTTATCTCTTAAATAACTTCAAACTTTATTCAATGAAACAAGGAAAAAAACATTTCGTTATTACACTCTTCACGGCTTCGCTGTTGCTGGGTTGTACGCTTCTATTTTCTTCATTTCAGTCCCGCAAGGCGGCCGACGACATGTGGAAGATGCTTGGTCTGTCTCAACAAGCAGGTATGGAAGGCATAAAAGGAAGCTTCATGGATGGCTATCTCCATTATTATGCGGCAAAAAACGCGAAGCTGATCGCTGTCAATGATCGTGTTGCCATTGCCAATAATCTCCTCGAATATACGAAGACCTATATCAGCGGCCCGGATTTTAAAAAACAGTACGAGCAGGCGAAGAAGAATGCAACGCCATTTGAACCGGCACCCATCCCCGTACGCAGTATCAGCGACATTCAAAAAGAAGAGATCGCAAAGACAGAGAAGTCTATAAAAGATACGGAAAAAACAATTAAGGATCTTCCCGATCTGGCGAAGACTTTCCAACCCATTCTCGACATGCACAAGAAAAACCTCAAGGAATATCAGAATCCCGCCAATCCCCTTTTTTCGCTCATTGCGCAGGGCGAAAAGGATCAGCAGGAGAGTAATGCAAAGCGTTACCAGGACGACATGAAGCAATGGGAGATCAACTACCCCGGCAATGTGAACCAATTCATCTCCGCAAAGCTGGCCAGGATGCTCGACCTTACAAAGGGCATCGACTATTCAGCCGCGCTTGTTGAGAAAAATGGCAAGAAGCGTTTTGTCAATCCCGCCTACGAGTCGAAGCGGACGGAATGGAAGCAAGGCTTCAGGGCCGGTAAGGAGGTAACGGAAGCTGCGAGGGCGTTTGCGGAGAAATGGATGAGGGAAATTTGAAAATTAGCCAATTAGCAAATGTGCCAATTACGGCGTGCTTCGATATGAAAAGACTTTACTAATTAGGATCATTGGCACATTGACAAATTTGCACATTGGCTAATTACCTGCCTGCTTTCTCAATTCAAACAGGGATTTACCCAATTCATGACAGAAAACGTCCAATCAACGGGCAGAGGTCCGGAACGAAAGGCAAAAGTTGCTAATTTGCTTATATCACATGCTGAAGTTACCCAGATATACGAACAAGGACCTTTCCATTCTGCTATGGACCGTCACTCCTTTCTCCATCATCCTGAATTGCATTCTTTTCGGAGCATCCTATTTCCTCGAGTTGAGGGTTGCGGTTATTGCCACGCTGATCACCTTCGGGGTCATTTCCGGCAGTTTCCTGCTGTATGGGAATATCGCCGTCGCCTTTCGTTCCCGCTTCCCGGATGAAAAGAATTTCTTTAAACGAACCATGCTGGTGATCTTCCTTTTCCTTATCATATCGGCGCTCCTGATCTACGGCCTGGTTAGCACCTACCATTTCATCGGTATTCTCGAGGGAGACTACCAGGATAGATTTACCTGGGCCTACCTGGCTACGGGCATCCTGAATATTTTCCTGACATTCCTCCATGAAGGCATTTCGCGCTTCGAGAGTTGGAAGAATGATCTCACGGAAACGGAGACACTCAAGATCGCGTACAAGCAAAGCCAGTTGATGGGACTGAAGAGCCAGGTGAACCCGCATTTTCTTTTCAATAGCCTGAATTCCCTCTCGGGGCTGATACAGGAAGACACGGATAGGGCCGAAAAGTTCCTCGACGAGATGAGCCGGGTGTATCGTTATATGCTGCGAAACGAAGAAGAGCAACTGGTTCCTTTATCCACCGAGCTCCAGTTCATACAGTCCTTCTTCGCACTCTTGAAGGCGCGCTATAATGAAGGCATCGAAATGCAGATCGATATCCGCGAGAAGGATAAGACGAAATTCCTGCCACCGCTAAGCCTGCAGGTCATCATGGAGAATGCATTATACCAGAATAAGATCGCCAGGGAGAGCCCATTGGTATTCCGGATATCCT
>DATHKS010000614.1:0-2718 GCA_035488975.1 Chitinophagaceae bacterium
GTTTATCCAACTGCATGCGATGATATTTCGCAAGCTGCTGCAGTGACGTCAATACATCGGCAACAAGGGTTGTCTTACCGGGTATTTCGTGTTCCCGTTGATCGATCAAGGCATGGGCGGCTCCGCTCTCGATGGCCTGCCTGGCAAAGGCGTTTCCGTTGAAATTATCGCCTTTCAACGCAAAGAACAGGTCCCCCTTTTTCAGCTTCCTCGTATCCGTTTGTACGGAAGGGAATTGCTTGTATATGTCGTACAGGGTTTCGATGGTCATGCGCAAAAATAGTCTTCATCCGGTGGAGTGAAATAAAAAACCCTCCGTTTTGGCGGAGGGTTTTAAAGAATTTATTGAGAAATTATTTCTTCTGTCTCTTGGTTGGAAACTGCTGACCTACTTTACGTCCGTTTCCTTCAGGGCTACCCATGCGATCCATTGCGCAACGGAATCCGAGAGTGCTCAACGCCTGATCTTCTTCAAGGAAGCGACGGGTGCCGGGACTCAGCCAATAAGCGCGATCGTTCCAGCTGCCACCTTTGTAGACCCTCGACTTGTCGCTGACAAGTGTTGTCATACCGTATCCATAAGAAGCCTGCGAAGCTGTATCACCATCGAGATAGTTGATCACGTTTCCGCGCTGGTAGTTACGGCGGCTCTTGCTTTCAGCATCAGTTACGTCCACCATTCTTACACGGCCGGTGGTATCATTGATCTCTGCTTCACCATTCGCATTCTTATAGAGCTTGGTGAATTTGTTACCACGGAACGGAGCTGGCATATCGTCGAAGTCCATGGATGACAAAGGACGGTATACATCCTGTACCCACTCGCTCACATTACCTGCCATGTTATAGATGCCGAAACCATTAGGATAGAAAGAAGTTACTTCAGCGGTGTAGAACGCGCGGTCATTCAGACCACCGGCAACACCTGCATTATCACCCGATCCACGTTTGAAGTTAGCGAGGAACTGACCTTGCCAACTGCCATGACGTGTATCGCGAAGACCATTCACATTTTGTGACCATGGATAGATCTGTTTGTTTGCCTGCAATTCTTCCCCGCGCTTTCCTTCTTTCTTGCTGGGGCGTGGGTTCTGATCGATAAGGCCATAAGCCGAGTATTCCCATTCTGCCTCGAAAGGAAGACGGTAATCAGGCATTAACAGTCCATCCTCGAAGGAGACCTTTGTCCGGGGTTGGCCCTGGGCAGTCTTAAGCGGATTCTTCTTCGATGTCGCTGTCTTTCCCGGAGCGGTCTGATAAAGATCCAGGAGATAAGATTTAGTCGTAAAGTTATTGCTGCCCTGCTGGCCTTGCAATCCCTGTTTGTTGATATATCCCTTGTTAAGGAGAATGCCTTCGTTTACACGATCGCTTCTCCAGAGGCAGAAGTCATTGGCCTGTCTCCAGGTTACGCCGACAACAGGGTAGTAGTTAAAGCCCGGGTGACGGAAATAGTATTCCACCATCGGTTCGTTATAACTCAACTCACTACGCCAAACGAGTGTATCGGGTAAAGCACCTTCAATGATGGGAACATTAACAGGATCGGAAGGATCGAATACCTTCTGAAGCCAGTACATGTATTCACGGTAGTGAATATTGGCCACTTCCGTACGGTCCATGTAGAACGAAGGAACAGAGACACGGCGGGGGATATTATTCCACTCGCCCATCACGTCCTCGTCGGTCTGGCCCATCGTAAAGGTACCGCCCTGCACGAAAACGAGACCGGGGCCGGTGGCCTGATCTTTCGCTTTGGCTACCTGGAAGCCACCCTGATTCTTGTCATTGTAGTTCCAGCCTGTGACATCAGACTTGCTTGATTTTTTTCCGAAAAGGCCCTTGCCTTTGCAGGATGCGAGAAGCACCGCACAGGATAGTAGGATTAGTAAGTTTTTCACTTTCATTGTTTTTTTCATAAACCCATGAATTGGAATAATTTTAACGCGAATCGAGATAAAATTATTGCACAGGATAAAAGATTTTGATTCTCGACTTGCGAATATAGACACTTTCAGTAATAAGTATTTAAGCATATTTACTTGGTTAAACTCCGTTTGGATTTTGGGGTAACTGCTATGAGGACGCTAAAAACGAGGCTGCTTATGGGTTTCACGCTCCTGGCCGTATTGGCACAGGGACAGCGTGTCTATAAGCCTTCCTCCGTTCTCGCATCCGGAAGCTGGTACCGGATCGGCGTACCCGGGCCCGGTGTGTACAGGATCGATATCGCCTTCTTGAACACCCTCGGAATCAACACGGGTTCACTCCCGGCCTCCTCCGTCCGGCTTTTCGGTAACGGCGGACAAATGTTACCCGAAGCCAACGCCGCGCCGCGAACCGACGACCTTATCGAAAATGCGATAGAGGTGGTGGACGGCGGGGACGGTGTCCTCAATGGCAATGATTATATCCTGTTCTATGCAAACGGCCCGGACGAATGGATCAAAGATTCTGCCAACCAACGGTTCAGCCATCGGAAAAATCTTTACTCCGCTCTTTCCTATTATTTCCTGACCATCGGCGGCGCGGGAAAAAGAATTGCGACCCTGCCGCCCATAAACAATCCATTGGTCACAATCAACTCGTCCTCCGGCCGGTACTTTCATGAGCTTGATACCGTCAACTTCCTCACCAGTGGCAAGGAATGGTATGGGGAAGAGTTTTCCAATTCGCCGGGGCATACGGTTACCCGCGATTTCCCCATCAGCCTTCCCG
>DATHKS010000615.1:0-2564 GCA_035488975.1 Chitinophagaceae bacterium
CCTGTATCCTGGTATTAACCAGTTGGTGACTGAAATATCAAAGAGTTCATACCTGAGTTGCGGTAAGTTTCCCATATCGATGATACTGCGCGTACCGGTTGGCGCCTATGGCGGCGGCGGCCCATATCATAGCGGGTGCGTAGAGACGACACTCCTGTCCATCAAAGGAATTAAAGTTGCCTATCCTTCCAATGCGGCGGACATGAAGGGTTTGATGAAGGCGGCTTTTTATGATGGCAATCCTGTGGTCATGCTTGAGCACAAGGGACTGTATTGGGGAAAGGTGCCTGGAACGGAGGATGCAAAGCGGGCGGAACCTTCCCGTGATTACATTCTTCCCTTCGGGAAAGCGAATATCATAGAGCAGGCGGATGCAACAGTAGTGAATAACGGTGGAAGCTGCGTGGTGATCACCTATGGCATGGGCGTGCATTGGGTGCGTGCGGCAGCTAAAGGGTTTAACCGGAGTGTGGAGATAGTCGACCTGCGTACATTGTTTCCCTTGGATGAAGAATTGATCTATGAGCGGGTAAAATTGCATGGCCGCTGCCTGGTGCTGACAGAGGAGCAACAGAATAATTCATTTGCAGAGGCGCTTGCGGGCCGGATCGCGCAGCATTGTTTCCGTTTTCTCGATGCCCCGGTGAGTGTATTGGGTGCATTGAATTTGCCTGCCGTGCCAATGAATACGGGCCTCGAACAGGCCATGTTGCCCGGCGTCAGCAAGACCATCGATGCCATCAGGAGCTTACTCGAGGAATAAGAATTTGTTGGGAATGGAGTCCCATCGTCGTCAGTTCATGGTAAACCGGTATCCCACACCGTGTATGGTTTCTATGGTGACGGAAGGCTCCGCCTGCAATAATTTTCTCAGCCGTGTGATGAAAACATCCATGCTTCTTCCAAGGAAAAAATCATTCTTCCCCCACACATTCGAAAGTATTTCTTCCCGTTTGAGCACCTTATTGGGATGAAGGCAAAGGAATTCCAGCAACTCGGCCTCGCGTTGCGTAAGCGTGATCTGCTGTGTGCTATTTACCAGTTTAAGTTCTTCCGGTATGAAATCAAATTCGCCGATGGGTATTTTTTGCTGCGAGTGTGTAACGATCATTTTATTGCGGCGCAGGAACACATTGATCCGCGACAGAAGCTCCTTCATACTGAACGGCTTTACGATATAGTCGTCACCACCTGCAGCGAAGCCTTTTAACTTATCTTCTTCCAACGACTTCGCCGTGAGGAACAGTATCGGGACCTTGTCGCTTTTTTGCCGGATCTTCTTCGCGAGGGCGAAACCGTCACGATAGGGAATGTTGACATCCAGGATGCAGAGATCGGGTTCCGTTTTTTGGTAATATTCCCAAGCGATCTCACCGTCCGGGCAGTTGATAATATGGAAGCCAGCCTCTTCAAGGTTATCCTTGATGATGAAGCCCAATTGAAGATCATCTTCGGCCACGAGGATTTTTATTTTTTGTTGCATTTTATATAGATTATTGTACTGGTAATTCAATGATAAAATTGCTGCCACTGGCCGGCTCACTCGTCACGTGGATCTTTCCTTTATGTGCATCCACGATCTTCTTGACGAAGCTTAAGCCAATGCCGAAGCCCTTTGCCGCGTAGGCCTCACCTCTCCGCACTCGGAAGAATTTCTGGAATATCGTTTCGAATTCTTTCTTGTCGATCCCGATGCCATTATCCTGTACTCCCATTATGATGGAATGTTGTGCAGACCTGGAAGTGATGGTAATGCGGGGCGTCTTTGAATACTTGATCGCATTATCCACCAGGTTCATGATGACGATAATTAGATAGTCCCGGTCGGCCATCAGGATCGGGTGGGTAGCCATTAGTTGAAGGTCCAGCTCTACGTTCTTTTCCTTTATCAGGGGTTGCAGGTTGCTGATAGCTTCGTGAACGAGATCGTGGAGATTCACTTTCTCTTTGGATAAATGAAACTGACTGGAGTCGGTGTACGCAAACTTCAATAGCTTTTCAATCTGGTTGCGTAGATAGGCAGATTGGTATTCCACAATTCCTGCGTAGGTAGCCAGTTTCTCTGGCCGGCTCGCGATGGATGGATTCTTCAGCACATCGGCCGCAAGGCTGATCACGGCAACGGGTGTCTTGAATTCATGCGTGAAATTATGTATGAAGTCCTTCTGCGTTTCGTTCAGGAACTTCTGCTTGTAGAAATAGTAAATGCTGGCGCCGAACAACAAGAGCACAATGAGAAGTAATGCGCTGGTGATGATCCAGAAATTCATTTGCGCCAGGATGTATTGCTTCCTGTTGGGGAAAAAGAGGGCGATATGATCATACAGTCGCTGGGAGGGAGGGAGCACAGCCTGCGACTGATGCTTCACGCCTGCCGATTTAAGTACACCAGTGTAGATATATTTGCCTTCGGCCGCGCTGAAAATGCCGAGATGGCAATCGGTGAAGACACCGAAGTCCTCCAGTTCATAGAGTAAATAACTCGTCAGCGAATCGGTATCGACAGGCAATGCGAGCCGGGCGACATAGAGATCCGGTTCTGGGTTTTCGATCAACTCGTTGAG
>DATHKS010000616.1:0-2359 GCA_035488975.1 Chitinophagaceae bacterium
TCTCATACTCGACGACCAGGCTTTTCTTGAAACGACTGCGCGCGCATTCGACTTCGTTGATTCCATCAACGCGCTCGTCACTATTGGAATAAAGCCCACGCATCCCAATACGGGATATGGATACATACAACACGATGGTCCGGAGGTGGCACCGGGCGTACATAAAGTAAAGACCTTTACCGAGAAGCCGAACCTTGAGTTGGCAAAAACATTCATCGCCAGCGAAGACTTCTTGTGGAATGCCGGCATATTTACCTGGAAAGTAAAGAACATCATCGCGGCATTCGAGAAATACCAGCCCGAGATGTACGAGGTGTTTGCGGCGGAAAAAGACAAATTCAATACGGACCAGGAGGCGGAGGCCATTGAAAGCATCTACCCACAGTGCACGAATATTTCCATCGACTTCGGCATCATGGAAACCGCCGACAATGTATATGTGATCCCGGCCTCATTTGAATGGAGCGACCTGGGGACCTGGAATAGTGCATGGGAGAATATGGAAAAGGACTATTTCCAGAATGCAGTGGCGGGAGACAACGTGATGATCGTAGATGCGAAGAACTGCATGGTTCATGTGCCCAATCAAAAATTGGTGCTGCTGCAAGGCCTCGAGGATTTCATCATCGTAGATACCAAGGATGTATTGCTCATCTGCAGGAAAGAAAAAGAACAGGAGATCAAGGAGTATGTGGCAGAAGTGAAACGGAATAAAAGTGACAAATTCCTATAGGCAACGAGGTTTTGCGCAAAAGATCTCCGTTAGTCCGCTTGCCGCTGCCTGTTTTTAACCTCTGGTATTTACACAGGGTTGTCTAATTTTACAGTATAATTCTGATTATGCAGCCTTACCCCATTACCAATATTCTTTTTCTCGATATCGAAACGGTTTCCCAGCAACCGGGTTACGAGTTTGTTCCGGACGAATGGAAGGAGCTTTGGAAGAAAAAGGCCGAGCTTTTGCTTCGCAACCGCGAAGACGAGACCGTGGAGAGCATTTATAACAGGGCCGGCATCTATGCCGAGTTTGGAAAGATCATCTGTGTGAGTTGCGGCATCATACAGGGCAGTGGTGAATCGAGAAGGCTGCTGTTGAAATCATTTGCCGGTAACAATGAGGCGTTGCTCCTGCATGAGTTCTCCGAAATGGTGAAGAAGTGGTCGCCCAACGAACCGAAGTTTCTCTGCGCGCACAACGGAAAGGAGTTCGATTTTCCCTATCTCTGCCGCCGCCTCATCATCAATGGGCTTCCCATCCCCCCTCTTTTGAATGCGAGCGGGAAGAAGCCCTGGGAGGTAAACCATATCGATACGATGGAGCTTTGGAAATTCGGCGACTTCAAGAGCTATACTTCCCTTAACCTGCTTGCCCATAGTCTTGGTGTGCCGACCCCGAAGGATGATATCGATGGAAGCATGGTAGGCGAAGTGTACTGGAAAGACAAGAACCTTCCGCGCATAGTTGCCTATTGCCAGAAGGATGTGGTGACAGTGGCGCAAGTCTTCCTGCGAATGCAGGGTGAGCCCCTGTTGAAAAATGAAAACATAGAAATCAAACAATAATGGAACGTGTAAATTATTCTTCCGGCGCAAAATGGGAAGACATAGTTGGATACAGCCGCGCCGTCAGGATTGGTAATACCATCGAGGTGACGGGGACTGTTTCGGTAAATGAAGCCACTGAACTTGTCGGAGGCAACAGCGCCTATGACCAGACTATCTACATTCTTTCCAAAATAGAAAAAGTGCTCGAGCATGCCGGAGCATCGATGAAAGATGTGATCAGGACGCGGATGTTCGTTACGGATATATCCCGGTGGGAGGAATATGGCCGCGCACATGGTGAATATTTCCGTGAGATAAGGCCCTGCACGAGTATGATTGAAGTGAAGGGGTTGATCGCTCCTGAATACCTGATTGAAATAGAGGCCACGGCAATAATTATTCCCTGATATGGACATTGAAGCACTGCGTGACTACTGTCTCTCGAAACAAGATGTGGAGGAAAGCTTTCCTTTCGGTCCCGATACACTTGTGTTTAAGGTTAATGGAAAGGTGTTTCTATTGACCGGCCTCGACTCCGTTCCGGTTAGTTTCAATGTGAAATGTGATCCGGCGAAGGCCATCGAACTCCGCGAGGAGTGTCCCTGTGTGCAGCCCGGGTATCATATGAACAAGAAACATTGGAATACAGTCGTCATTGACGGGTCGGTGGCGGGCAGGCAGCTGAGGGAATGGATCGATTGGTCGTATGACCTGGTGAAGGGAAAGAAGAAGTAAGGGCTGAGCATCCCGATTGAAAAATAAAAGAACTATTATTTTTCAATCGGGATGCTCAGCCCTTACTTCTTCTTTCCCT
>DATHKS010000617.1:0-3327 GCA_035488975.1 Chitinophagaceae bacterium
CAACCAGGTGTCAACCAGGTGTCAACCAGGTGTCAACCAGGTGTCAACCAGGTGTCAACCAGGTGTCAACCAGGTGTCAACCAGGTGTCAACCAGGTGTCAACCAGGTGTCAACCAGGTGTCAACCGCCCAAGGTATGTAAATTACCAAGACCTCGTAATTCTTCTTCCTAGTCCTCTATCGAAATCTCATTCTGATAGTAGTACTCTATCATCTGCTCATGCGTCTTGATAAAAAGCTCTCTTCCCCCAAACCATTCCAGTACCTCCTCCCTCAACAATCTCGTCGGCGAGTCCGATAAATAAGTTTGCCATGAAGACCAACCCCATTCCGAAAAATCCTCAACTAACTGGTGCTTCTTGGCATTCGCATGAATGTAAACGATCGCCTTAGTAAATTGTGATTCCTTGCAGACTTCAATTCTCTTGAACGGGCGGTAGAATAAATTTCCCTTCCGTAGGTGAGAATTGTTAAAATGAATTGCGTATGATTGAAAAAATCGTTTGAAAGACTGCTGTATTAGCTTGCTTAATGAAATTTGTCCTTCTAAAAATTTTTTCTCTGTCTGAACCAGTTCCTTGAATGGTATTGCAGATAAATTTGCTTCAATCGAAGAGATTGATTTCACTCTGTTTAAAAGATGGAAATGATTGGGTAGCAACGACCATGCATAGGTGTCTATAAACGGAGTTAGATACCGGTCATACTTCTCGAAGAATACTGATTTGTCGTCATCACTCAAGAATAATCGCTCTTTGTTGTTCGTTCGATTATAAATATGATAAATTCCATTTTCACAGAAATCAGACAGGTATTTTGGATCTATCGGCATATTCTAAGATAAAAGTCTTCGTTATCACCGCCCTGTGGTTTTCTACAGGTTTTGAAGAGGAATTTCGGCAGGGATGTCAACTAGGTGTCAACTGGGTGTCAACCCAAGATAAACCCCAAATCTTCCTTATTTTTGACCCTTTCCCGATCCATCCATGAACAAGATCATCTTCACAGAAGAATTTTGCCAGCCGGAATATCTCTACCCGTTCACCCTGACACGGCAGATACAGGATATTCGCGTCGGTATCCTCACCATCCGTGAAAAATGGGAATATATGCTCGGCCTTCCCTCCTTCGACCGGAAAGAAGATGACTATAAAGACCTCGATCGCTCTCTCACCATCGATGAATGCGTCGGCAATGAATCCTGCTTCATGATCCACGGCAATATCCTCCCAACACCCAAACTCGTCAAAGCCGTTGGGCGATTGGAGCACGGCGAGTTCATCTCAACCCAGGATAACACAGGAATCGTATACAACATCAGTCGCAGTGAGATCAAAGAAAAGCACCAGGTCAAGATCACCAAGGCGATCCCCTTCGAGGATGAAGTAAAAACGATCCAGTTCCCCTGGCATATCTTCCAACTCAACGATTGGGCCATCCGCCAGGACTATTCACTTCTTACCCGGAAGCGGAAGTCTCAGCCCCTGCCTTCCTCCAATCGTGCTATGAATGCAAAGGATATCTTCATCGAGAAGGGCGCCAGGATCGAACACTCCATCCTCAACGCTACAGCAGGTCCCATTTATATCGGTAAGAACTGTGAGATAATGGAAGGATGCGTCATACGCGGTCCCTTTGCCATGGGCGAAGGCGCCTGCCTGAAACTCGGCGCCAAAGTGTACGGCGCTACCACGCTCGGCCCCCGATGTGTTGCCGGTGGTGAAATAAAGAATACCGTCATGTTCGGCTACTCCAATAAAGCACACGATGGTTATCTCGGCGATTCAGTCGTTGGAGAATGGTGCAACCTGGGCGCCGGTACCACCAACTCGAATCTTAAGAACAACGCCGGCGATGTCCGCGTCTGGACGCCAAAAGGACAACTGAGCGCAGGTACCAAGTGCGGTGTTATGATGGGCGACTATTCCCGCTGCGCCATCAATACCTCCATCAATACCGGAACCGTTATCGGTGTATCCTGCAATGTCTTCGGCAGCGGCCTCACCCCAAAGTATATTCCCAGTTTTTCCTGGGGTAGTGAAGGTGTTAAGCGATATGAACTTGACAAGGCCGTTGATGATATCCAGGCATGGAAGAAGCTAAAGGGTCAAGCCGTGACGGACAATGAAAAAAGCATCCTGAAATATATTTACAACCATTTCTAAATAAAACTGAACGAATGAGAAAACAGATCGCGGCAGCCAACTGGAAGATGAATCTTACCTTTCAACAGGGAGAGAAACTCCTGGACGATATCCTCGTCGAACGGATACCACTCGCCTTTCACCAACATACAATTTTTGCCGTTCCGTTTCCTTATCTCATCATGGCAAGCAGCGAGGTTGCTGATGAAAAGAATTACGGCGTAGCCGCACAAAACTGCTACTTCAAGAAATCCGGCGCCTATACCGGTGAGATCTCGGCTGAAATGCTTCGTTCCATCGGCGTTGCGTATTGTGTGATCGGCCACAGCGAACGCAGGGAATATTTCAACGAGACAAACGATGTGCTTGCCGAGAAGGTCAATCGCTGCCTCGAAGAATTCATCACCCCCATCTTTTGTTGCGGCGAGCCGCTCGCCATCAGGGAAGCCGGCACACAGAATGATTTCGTTGCCGCGCAGTTGAAGGAGTCGCTATTTCATTTAGCCGCCGAAAAGATAAAGGACATAATCATCGCATACGAACCCATCTGGGCGATCGGTACCGGAAAGACGGCCACAGCCGCCCAGGCCCAGGAGATACATGCTTACCTGCGCTCGGTGATCGCTGCACAGTACGGCGCGGCCATCGCGGAAGAAGTATCCATTCTCTATGGCGGCAGTGTAAAGGCGAGTAATGCAAAGGAGCTTTTCAGTCTGCCCGATGTAGATGGTGGTCTCGTCGGTGGCGCGTCGCTCATCCCGTCGGAATTCATCGAAATTATCAAGGCATTGAAATAGTAAAAGAGCATTGCTTCCTTCAGGTAATAGCCCCTGCAGGCTCCTTTGTTCGAACGATATTGTTTTACGGCTTCAGCCATAATGCGGTCGGACGACCAGGCAGGAGTGATCGGCAATTTTTCCAGCAAAATAAAACGAATGAGATTTGCAGACCTGCTCGTAGGAAATGTGGTGTTCCGGTCGCTGAATATCGCGATGAATATTCTGATCACTGTATTGCTCACCCGGCTGATGAGCGTCGAAGGGTATGGCATATTCTCACTGCTCGTTGCCAACGCCTCGATCTTCAACCTGGTCACCTGCCTCGGTGTCGAATCCGGCATCACCTATCATTATTCATCGAAGGATATTGCAAGGGAAAAGATCTTCTCTATCATCTATTCCGTC
>DATHKS010000618.1:0-11014 GCA_035488975.1 Chitinophagaceae bacterium
GCAGCCAAGGTAGCATTCGATGCGGGTTTGAAAAGAGTTGACGTTTATGTGAAAGGTCCGGGCGCCGGCCGTGAAGGTTCCATCAGGTCCCTGTCACAATCAGGCATCGAGATCGTAATGATCAAAGACGTTACACCTTTACCGCACAATGGTTGCCGTCCTCCCAAGAAAAGAAGAGTTTAAAGAAGAGGGATACGCGGCTGGTACGCGCATCGATCTTCACGACATATTTTGAGCCAAACTGGTTTCATTTAACAAAGGGCGCCCGATTAATTTTTTACGATTTTTTACCGATCGTAGCGCCGTTTCAAAAAAAATCGAAATGAATAAACACAATGGCACGTTACACTGGTCCAAAGACCAAGATCTCCCGTATTTTCGGTGAGCCTATTTTAGGAAATGGTAAATGGTTAGGGAAGAACAGTAACCCTCCCGGTCAGCATGGTGAAAAGCGCAAGCGCAAGACCCTTGGTGAATACGCCCTTCAACTTCGCGAAAAGCAAAAAGCAAAGTACAGCTACGGAGTACTCGAGAAGCAATTCCGCAAGACCTTCGATGAAGCGTCCCGCCGTAAGGGTGTAACAGGTGAAAATCTCATCAAATTATTGGAAGCCCGCCTGGACAACACTGTTTTCAGGATGGGTATTGCGCCTAGCCGTCCCGCTGCCCGCCAGCTCGTAAGCCACAAACACATTGAAGTCAATGGTGAAGTTGTAAATGTTCCCTCCTTCCAACTGAAGGCCGGTGACACCATCTCCATCAAAGAAGGAAGCAAAGGAAGGACATCCATCACGAGTGTTGTCCGCCCCAAGAACCCAAAATTCAACTGGCTGGATTGGAATGAGACAGAACTGAAAGGTACTTTCATCACGTATCCTGAAAGGGAAAGTGTTCCTGAGAATATCAAGGAGCAACTGATCGTGGAATTGTATTCCAAGTAAGAAATTAAAAATTAAAAATTCAAAAGTCAAAACTGGGAACACGCTGATTTTTTGAATTTTTACTTTTGAATTTCGACTTTTTTCGCTAACCATTTAAAAATTAAATCTATAATATGGCCATTTTAAATTTCCAGAAACCGGACAAGATCATTTTGCAGAAAGCAACTGATTTCGAAGCTCAGTTCGAGTTTCGTCCTTTGGAACCCGGCTATGGAGTAACTATTGGTAATGCACTTCGCCGTGTATTGCTGAATTCCCTCGAAGGTTATGCCATCGTTGGCGTGAAGATCGAAGGAGTAGAACATGAATTTGCCACCATGAAAGGCATCAGTGAGGATGTGGTGGAAATTTTCCTTAACCTGAAGCAGGTCCGTTTCAAGAAGATCGTTGACCATGAAGTCGCAAATGAGCGGATCATGTTGTCGCTGAAAAATAAGACTGAATTCACTGCCGGAATGATCGGCGAAGGAACTCATTCCTTCCAGATCATGAACCCCGACCTGCTGATCTGTACGCTCGATTCGTCTGCCAAGATGGATGTCGAACTTACCATCGGTAAAGGCCGTGGCTACGTTCCTGCAGAGGAAAACAAGCCAAAGGATGCGCCCCTCGGTTACATTCCGATCGATGCTATCTATACCCCGATCAAGAACGTGAAGTACACGATCGAGAATACACGGGTAGAACAACGCACCGATTTCGAAAAGCTGATCATGGAAGTTTCTACCGATGGTACCATCCATCCGGAAGAAGCCGTTAAGCAGGCTTCACGCATCCTGATCCAGCACCTCATGATCATCACCGACGAGAATATCACCTTCGACAACAAGGAAGAGAAGAAGGAAGACCTCGTAGATGAGCAGACATTACAACTCCGTAAGGTGTTGAAGACCCCACTTGAAGATCTCGATCTTTCCGTTCGTGCCTTCAACTGCCTCAAGGCAGCGAAGATCAACTCGCTTAGCGAGCTGGTTCAATACGAGCAGGAGGACCTGATGAAGTTCCGGAACTTCGGCCAGAAATCATTGGCTGAGATCGAACAGGTACTTACTGAAAGAGGCCTGGGCTTCGGAATGGACCTTTTGAAGCTTGGAGTGGATAAGGATGAATTGTAAGAGAACAATTTGTCAATTTGCTGATCTGGCAATTTGACAATGTTGTAACTCGCGAGGTATTTATATTTTTTCAATAGTAGGTTGTAATTCCTGACACGGTACAACCGAATATTTTTAATCAGATTTGACAAAACGATAATAATGACTTTTCGAGATCATTATCAAATTATCAAATTGGCAAATTATCAAATTTAGTCGTCATGCGTCACGGAGACAAAGTAAAGAATCTCAGCCGAACCAAAGCACACAGAGAAGCGCTGCTGAGCAACCTGGCCTGCCAGTTGATTGAACACAAAAGGATCGTTACAACAGTTACCAAGGCGAAGGCCCTGCGTGTATATGTTGAGCCCCTGATCACAAAAGGAAAGACAAATACAACACACCAGCGTCGTGTAGTATTCAGCTACCTGCAGGACAAGGAAGCGGTGAAAGAACTTTTCGGCGCCGTTGCTGAAAAGATCGCAGGCCGTCCCGGTGGATACACCCGTATCATCAAACTCGGCGCACGCGTTGGCGATAATGCCGAGACTGCGCTGATCGAACTCGTCGACTTCAACGAGATCTATGGAAAAGGCAAGGGTGAAGCGAAGGATACCGCCAAGAAGACCCGTCGTAGCCGTGGAGCCGCGAAGAAGACCGAAGAGGTGAAAGCCGAAGCTACCGCTGAAGCCAAAGAGGCCAAAGCCTGATAAGAATAATCTTTCAGCATAAGAAAAGCCCCTGATGTTTTATCAGGGGCTTTTATATTTCTTTATTGGCAAGATCAATCTCTGCTCATTCCGTTGTCACTGCTCGATGTGTCCGGTTCATTTACAGGCATGTCAGCTTCAACAGCTACAGGCTCATTCATCGGCTCTTCTTTCGGTGCAGGAGGAGGAGCTACTTTTCTTGCAACTGGTTTACTTACCGGTGCTTTTTTCTTCGGTGCTGCTTTTTTAGGAGCGGCCTTTTTCGGTGCTGCCTTCTTAGCGGCGGCTTTCTTTTTTGGCGCTGCTTTCTTCGCTGCCTTCTTTTTCGGCGCCGCTTTCTTCTTTACCGCCTTTCTGGGAGCAGCTTTCTTTCCAGCTTTCTTAGCAACTTTTTTAGGAGCCGCTTTTTTCTTAAACGCTTTTTTAGCGGCCTTCTTTTTAGCAACTGGTTTTCTACTTTTTCTTGGGGCGGCTTTCTTAGCGGCTTTCTTCGCTGCTTTTTTAGCGACTTTCTTTTTGGAAGGCATACGACAGAATTTTGGAGTTAATGATGAATAGTGAATTTATTAAGGAATACTGAAGTTACTAATGATTAAGAATAGCAACGTGAATAAAGCTAAGATTTTTTAAAAGCTTTTGCAATATCAATTGCATGGTAGAATTCCCATCCCGGATGCGGAGCCACCTATCATAAACGCCGGAAACTTCCAGATCGAGCCGCTATTTTTAAAAATGCTTTCCTGCACCAGATACCCGCCCTCGGAGCTTTTACAGCACTATGTGGTTCAGTATTGGACCACCACGGTGGAGCAAACAGGGGATCTCCTGGTGATCCCGGATGCCTTTCCCGAACTCCTTTTCAATTACGATACGCACTTCAGCACAGAGGTAGAAGGAAAGACGTTCAACGGAATGAGCGGTGGGCTGGTTGGTCAGTTCGCCAGGTCGGCCATCTTCAATGCCACCCGTGGCGGCAAGACACTTTGGGTGAAACTCCAGCCATGGACCCTTTCCCTGTTGTTCGATACGCCGGCCATTGAGATGAATAACCGGGTAGTAGAGGCCGGGGAATTGGAAGACCGGGAATTCGTGCAGCTCGTGCGCACAATAACCTCGCTGGACTCCGTAGAGAAGGCCATCCGGCGGATAGAGGAGTTCCTCATTAAAAGGATATATAGGGTAAATCCCCGCAAGGATCTCGTCTCATCCGTTGTGCAATGCATATTCCGGCACAAGGGACGGATCACCATCGATGCACTCGCGGCCGCGCACGGCGTGGGCTCCCGCCACCTGCAATACCAGTTCAGGGAAAGGATCGGCTTCTCCCCATCTTATTACCGTAAGGAAATAAGAGTGAAAGGCATCTCGCTCCTGCTGGCCAGGGAAAACCTTCAATCCAATGTGTCATTGCTGGCCTACGACTGGGGCTATACGGACCAATCGCATCTGAACCGCGACTTCAAATCGATCGTCCAGATGACCCCGTTCCAATACAGGAAGAAGATCCTCGGCGAGCACATCTCCCTCATGGACCTGGAGGTGAATAATGGTGATTTCTATAAGAGGTAACATTACTTGACAGCCGCCTGTCCCAGTTCGCCTTCTTACAATTTTTACTTTTCGATGGCCGCTATTTTTGAAAGACCCAATTTTTTGACGGGAAAGTCCCGCTTTAACTCGTTTTTGACCACTGGTATAAATGTCCTTTGATTCACTCAATGTAATAAAGAACTTATCCTGCTTTTCGTATGCGAATGATCATAATTGGAAATGGAGGGACTGGAAAAGCCGTGTTGGGAGAAAGAATGGGCAACGATCTGCGCATACCGGTCTTTCACCTCGATCTCATCACCTGGAAGAAGGATCACCGCAGGGTGGCGGAACCGGTATTCCGGCAGCGGATGCTGGAGCTGATGAAGAACCAGGACCTTATCCTCGAGGGATGGGGGTTCCAATCCACGATCAGGGAAAGGTTGAAGTGGGCGCAGGCGATAGTCTATCTCTGCTTTCCATTAGAGATCTGCCTCAGGACAATGGCGGCCCGTAACCTGGAATACAGTTATAAGAAATACCCTTATGATGTATTTGAAGGGGACAGGCTCTCGAAGGGAGACCTCTATATCAATACGCTGACCAGGATACATAACGAATATGAACCGGAGGTGCAGGTATGGCTGAAAGAAATGGAAAATAAAAAACTTATCTATACCTTTTATTCGAAAGAAGATCTCGATGCCTCTTACGACAACATGCTTCGACGTCTGCGGCCCGGTGGCTGAGTGCAGATCCCATGGGATCTATTGTAAAAAATAATATGAAGAAAACAATTTCCCTTCTCTGGTTCTTCAGTGTCTTCGCTGCCTGCGCGCAGGAGGCTGGTACGCTTCAGTCTCTCGTAGAGGCGGAGAAGGCCTTTGCCGCAACCTCGGCAGCCCGTAATACCAGGGATGCCTTCCTTGCTTATCTTTCGGATAGCGGGATCATCTTCCGACCCGGACCCGTAAATGGGAAACAGGCCTGGGAGAAAACGCCTGTCAATGAACATCTGCTTAGTTGGGAACCGGTTGTCGCCGGCATATCCGCCACCGGCGATCTCGGCTATACCACCGGCCCATGGGAATTCCGCAATCTACGGACCGACACTAATGCAGTTGCTACCGGCTACTTTGTTTCCATATGGAAAAAGGAACACGCGGGCTGGAGAGTGGCACTGGATATCGGGATCAGTTTTCCTAACCCGGGAGCAAAGGAACAACTGCAGCTCACGGATCGTCCGAAGACAAACGAAGTGAGTACGGATCAGCAGGCATCTATTAGGGATCTCCTGGCCTCCGAAAATTCCTTCATCCAAAGAACCGCAAAGGAAGGCGTGAAATCCTACGCCGATTTCCTGGACGCGCACGCACGAATCTACCGCGGCGGAAAGCCTCCTGTCATCAATGTGGCTCAATGGCAAGATACCTTACCGACCGGGAAGACTCTCCCGGTTTTCGTGATCACCAGCGCAGTTGTCTCCGGTGACCTCGGCTATGTTTATGGCAGAACGACTGCCAACTCTAAGGTAGAATTCAAGACGACTGTGAGCGGCAATTACCTGCGTATCTGGCGGCGGATGCAGGATGGCAAATTCAAAATCGTCCTCGATCTTCTGGATACGGAGGAGTGATCATATTTCTTGGTACATCGAACCTATATAAATCTAAACTAACCGATCATTTATGAGAAGTCCCAGGCCATTGCTTTCTGCTGCATTCTTTCTTCTACTCACTGCCACCCAGGCACAGGATAAGAAAAATGTCCCGCCGCCGTTGGGTAGTCCAACCGTAACACTTCCCTCCGCGGCGAAGACGGGTCCAAAGTCGTTCCGTGAAGTAATAACCGATAAGTCCGTAAGTAAAGAGGGCCTCTTCGGGGTGCATAAGGTGGACGACAAATATTTCTTTGAAGTGCCCGACTCCCTTCTTGGCCGCGTATTCATGGCTATTACACGCATCTCGAAGACACCTACCGGCGCGGCCTATGGCGGTGCGGAGGTAAACCGGCAGGTGATGCAATGGGAAAAGGGATTGGATAATAAACTCCTGTTGCGTTGCATTGGGTTTGTGAATACCAGTGCGGATTCCACGCAACAGATATTCCAGGCAGTGGAGATCTCCAATGTAAATCCTATAGTGGGATCATTCGACATAAAAGCTATTAAGAAAGACACCTCCTCCGTGATAGAAGTCACGGATTTTTTCAAGGCGGACAACCAGGCGCTCAGTCTTACGCCGACTATCAAACAGCTCTATCGTATCCAGGGCCAGATGCCCGACCGCACTTTTATCCAAAGCATCAAGACCTTTCCGATCAACACGGAAGTGAAAGTGGTAAGAACGTATTCCACTTCGCCGCCGTCGATACTTGCGCCGCCCACACCAGGCCTTCCCGATCCGCTGCCCGGCGGCCTCGATGCGGGTGTGGTGACAATGGAACTCAATACCTCCATCATCCTGTTGCCCAAGACGCCGATGCGGCGCCGGATGGAAGACAGGAGAGTGGGCTATTTCGCCGACAACTATAATGTATACGCAGATAATTCGCAGCGTACGGAACCGGAGACCTTTGCTCAGCACTGGCGGCTGGAACCGAAGAACGAAGAGGATCGCCAGAAAGCTTTACGCGGTGAATTGATAGAACCGGCGAAACCGATCGTTTACTATATCGACCCGGCCACACCGGAACAATGGAAGAAATACCTGAAGCAGGGGATCGAAGACTGGGCGCCCGCATTCGAGAAAGCAGGTTGGAAGAATGCAATACAGGCTAAGGACTGGCCCGTGAATGATCCGGATATGAGTCTCGACGATGCCCGTTTCTCAGTCATCCGTTATTTTGCTTCGTCTATCGAGAATGCACAGGGTCCGCGCGTAAGCGATCCCCGGAGCGGTGAGATCATCGAGAGCCATATCTACTGGTATCATAATGTCATGAACATCTTCAAACACCTTTATGCAATACAGGTGGGATTGCTCGATCCCCGTGCAAGGAAGGCGGATTTTGATGAGGAGCTCATTGGGCGACTCACCCGTTATGTTGCGTGTCATGAAGTGGGACACACACTCGGTCTGTTGCACAACTTCGGATCAAGCCATGCCGTGCCGGTGGAGAAGCTCAGGGACAAGGACTACATAAAGAAATACGGTCATAGCCCCTCGATCATGGAATACGCGCGCTTCAACTATGTGGCGCAACCGGAGGATGGAATCGCATTGGAAGATCTTGTGCCGAGGATAAACGACTATGATAACTGGGCGATCCAGTGGGGCTATAAACTTCTTCCCGGATCGAAGAGCGAATATGACGATAGCAAGGTCCTGGATAGCTGGGTGAAGAGTCACGAAGACGATCCACGCCTATGGTACGGAGTGGAACAACACCCGTATGATCCGCGTCTCAACAACGAGGACCTCGGTGACGACCAGATGAAGTCGAATGAATATGGGATAAAGAATATGAAGAAGATGCTTCCGCTGCAATTGGAGTGGACGAAACAGGAAGGGAAGAATTACGATTACCTGAATGAGCGCTATGGCTGGATAGTGGTGCAGTTGAACTGGTACTTCGGTCATGTGGCTAAATACATAGGCGGTATCTACGACACCTATAAGAAAACGGATCAGCCCGGACCGGTGTACGAACCGGCCCCGAAGGCCATGCAGAAAGAGGCGCTCGATTTCCTGAAGAGGAATCTATTTGAGACTCCCACATGGCTCCTGAACAAGGAGATCATCTCGCGGATACGGCCCAACTATGGTGTGGATGCCATTCGTGGTCTGCAGGAGACCTGGTTTAACACCATCTACTCAACCGGCACGTTTCAACGTCTCATCGAAAGCAGTGCAATGGACAAGAACGCATACTCGGCTACGGAACTGGTAGAAGATATGCGGGCGATCATCTGGAGTGAACTCGATACGAAGAAGCCGATCGATAACTTCCGCCGCGACCTGCAGAAGGTGTATGTGGAGAGGTTGACGGCGTTGTTGAATCAAACAACGGTTGTAGGCGGCGCGGCCAGCCGCAACTGGGGTGTTCAGACCTTTGCGGGTATCAACCCCGCCAAATCAGATATCTCGTCCCTGATCCGCGCCGATCTGAAGATCGTGCAGGCGAAGATCAAGGCGGCCCTTCCAGCGATGACCGACAAGATGACCAAGTATCATTTGCAGGATATGAGTGATAGGATTGAGAAGGTCTTAAAAGGGAAGGATTAAACAATTTGATAATTTGGTAATTTGATAATGTGACAATGATCCTCACCAGTAAAGTCTTTACTGATCAGATCACGCCGCATTATCAAATTACCAAATTGTCAAATTGGCTTTGCCTCGTTTTTTTAACCAATTTCCCTTACCTTTGCGCCGCCATAAAGGAGAATCATTGAAGCAGAGAAATGGTGGTAATTGGGGTTTTTCTTCATGTGGCGGTCTATGAGAGTCTAATCTTCACATATCAGCTATTGGCCCGCACTGTCTGGGCAAATTCTTTATTAGCTGGTGTTTTCCCGAAACTTATTGGTTGTTTTCCACGGATACGGTAATACGATCTGGAAACGCAAACAATTTCGCCTCAATAACCCAACGTTTTACATAATAAAAATTCAAATCAATAGTCATGGCTGACTTAAAATTTCAAAGGAACTTCGGTATTGCCGCGCACATCGATGCGGGTAAGACCACGACTACGGAGCGTATCCTCCGTTACACAGGGATGATCCACCGGATCGGTGAGGTGCATGATGGCGCCGCTACTACCGACTGGATGGAACAGGAAAAGGAACGTGGTATCACGATCACGTCGGCTGCCGTAAGCTGCCAGTGGAATTTCCCCACCGACAAGGGTAAGGAATATGCTGACACAAAGAAATATTCGTTCAATATCATCGATACTCCCGGTCACGTGGATTTTACCGTTGAGGTAGAGCGTTCCATGCGTGTACTCGATGGCCTTATCGCTTTGTTCTCCGCCGTAGATGGCGTTGAGCCGCAATCTGAGACCGTTTGGCGCCAGGCTAACCGCTATGGCGTACCCCGTATCGGCTTCGTCAACAAGATGGACCGTGCAGGTGCCGACTTCCTCAATGTAGTGAAGCAGGTAAAGGAAATGCTCGGCTCTAAGGCCGTTCCTCTCCAGCTGCCGATCGGCGCTGAGGACGATTTCATTGGTGTGGTTGACCTTATCAAAATGAAAGGCATCATCTGGCATATGGAAACCGAAGGCATGACCTTCGATGAGATAGAAGTACCGGCAGATATGCTGGAAGAAGCAAAGGAATGGCGTGCCAGCCTGGTGGAAGCCGTGGCCGAGTACGACGATGCGCTCATGGAAAAATTCTTCGACGATCCTAATACCATTACTGAAGATGAGATGCATGAAGCCATCCGTAAAGCAACGGTCGACCTCAGTATCGTGCCGATGATGTGTGGTTCTTCGTTCAAGAACAAGGGTGTGCAAACGGCTCTCGATGCCGTATGCCGCTACCTGCCTTCTCCGCTGGATATTCCGGACACCGTGGGAACCAACCCCGATACCGGCGAACCAGAAAGCCGCAAGGCAGATCCAAAGGCGCCCTTCGCGGCCCTGGCGTTCAAGATCATGACGGATCCTTTCGTCGGTCGCCTGGCGTTCTTCCGGGTCTATTCCGGTCATCTGAAAGCTGGTTCATATGTGTTGAATGTAAGGAGTGGTAAGAAGGAACGCATCAGCCGTATCATGAAGATGTTTGCCAACAAGCAAAACCCTATCGACTTCATCGAAGCCGGTGATATAGGTGCTGCCGTTGGTTTCAAAGAAATAAAGACCGGTGATACACTCTGTGATGAGGACCATCCGATCACATTGGAGAATATGTTCATCCCCGAACCCGTTATCGCCATTGCGGTTGAACCAAAGACGCAGGTAGACGTGGACAGGATGGGTATGGCCATTGCCAAGCTGGTAGAAGAAGATCCTACACTTCGTGTGAATACCGATGAAGACTCGGGTCAGACCATTCTTCGCGGAATGGGAGAACTTCACCTGGAGATCATCATCGACCGTATGAAACGTGAGTTCAAGGTAGAAGTGAACCAGGGTGCACCGCAGGTGGCCTATAAGGAAGCCTTCAACATTACTATCGAACATCGTGAGACGCTGAAGAAGCAGACCGGTGGTCGCGGTAAGTTCGCAGATATCCAGTTCAGCCTCGGCCCTGTCGATGCAGAATGGAAGGCAGAGAACCCCGACAAGCATTACCAGTTCGTCAATGATCTGTTCGGTGGATCCATTCCACGTGAGTTCGTTCCGGCTATTCAGAAGGGCTTCGAGTCCTCGATGACAACCGGCGTTCTGGCCAGCTACCCGGTAGACAATATGAAGATCCGCGTATTCGATGGAAGCTTCCACGCCGTTGACTCCGATTCAATGTCGTTCGAACTCTGCGCCAAGCAAGGTTTCCGCGAAGCCGCCCGTAAGGCCAAGCCGGTATTGCTGGAGCCTATCATGAGGGTAGAAGTGATCACCCCCGCCCAGTACATGGGTGATGTAACGGGTGATCTTAACCGCCGCCGTGGTATGCTGGAAGGCATGGACACCCGCGCAGGAGCCGAAGTGATCAAGGCCAAGGTGCCATTGAGTGAAATGTTCGGGTACGTGACCCAACTCCGCTCATTGAGCTCAGGCCGCGCCTCTTCGACCATGGAGTTCTCTCACTACAATCCTGCACCTAACAATATCGCCGAAGAGGTGA
>DATHKS010000619.1:0-2958 GCA_035488975.1 Chitinophagaceae bacterium
CCTTTCCGCAAGGCTTGGCATCGTGAGGAGAAGAGATCTCGCGCAGGCCAACCGGGAGACCTATCCGAAGGCCATCAACTTCGCGTTATACATTCTCGCCGAAGTGGCGATCGCGGCCTGCGACCTGGCCGAGGTACTGGGTATGGCGATAGGAATACAACTGCTCACGGGGCTGCCACTGATCTGGGGCGTGCTCATCACCGTGCTCGATACTTTCCTTCTGCTGTTGTTGCAGAGACTCGGCATGCGCAAGATGGAGGCGTTCATCATTGCGCTGGTCTTCATCATCGGTGCTTCCTTCCTGGTAGAGATCATACTCGCCAAGCCACCATTGGGTGAAGTGGTGAAAGGATTCGTGCCGCATATCCCGAGCGATACGGCGCTATACATCGCCATCGGCATCATCGGCGCCACCGTTATGCCTCACAACCTTTACCTACACTCCGCATTGGTACAAACGAGAAAAATAAAAAGGACGAAGGAAGGAATAAAGAAGGCATTGAAGTTGAATTTCCTCGATACAACGATTGCCCTCAACCTCGCCTTCCTCGTAAATGCCGCTATTCTCATTCTTGCGGCGCGGGTCTTCTTTACCATCGGCCGTACCGATATTGCCGAGATAAAGGATGCGCATCACCTGCTCGACCAGTTGCTGGGTACCAAACTCGCCCCTGCCCTCTTCGCCATCGCGCTCATTGCGGCGGGACAAAGCTCTACCGTTACCGGCACACTCGCGGGGCAGATCGTGATGGAGGGATACCTTCGTCTCCGCATCAATCCATGGGTGCGGCGGTTACTGACCCGTGTGGTTGCCATTATACCCGCCGTGATCGTGATCCTCATCAATGGCGAGGACAATATCGACGACCTGCTTATCCTAAGCCAGGTGGTCCTTAGTCTACAATTGGGCTTCGCTATCATTCCATTGATCCATTTCGTAAGCGATAAGAAGACGATGGGAAGTTTCGCTATAAAGCCGATCATACAGATCCTTGCATGGTTGATCACGGCGGTGCTCGTGTATCTTAACCTTAGCATGGTGATGGGGCAGGCAGCCGATTATTTCAGGACCTCCGATAGCCTGTTCTGGAAGATCGTCATTATCCTTTCTTCGTTGCTCTTCGTGGGGCTGCTCGTCATCTCTATCGTGTATCCCCTGCTCAAGCGCAAGGGGAAGAATGTGCATGTTCAAATGCACCCCGAGGCCACCGCTATTCAATCGCTGTCCATTCCGAGTTACAACTCCATTGCCGTTGCGCTCGATTTCAGTGAGAACGATCAGAAACTTCTCGCACATGCATTGGGCCAGGGTCATACAAGCACGAGATATGTGTTGCTTCACGTGGTTGAAAGCGTTCCCGCCCGTTTATACGAGGAGGAAAGCGATGATCTTGAAACGCAAAAGGACAGGGAACACCTCGAGTTCTATGCGCAGCAACTACGCGATCGTGGATTCAGCTGCGACGCAAATATCGGGTTTGGCAACCGGGCGAAGGAGATCATACGGATCGTAAAGGAAATGAAGGCGGATATGCTCGTGATCGGCGCGCATGGCCACAGTGGTATCAAGGACTTTATTTATGGAGAAACGATAAATACGGTGAGGCATGAGGTGAAGGTGCCGGTGCTGGTCGTGAATCTTTAAGTACAATGTGCCAATTAGCCAATGTGCAAATGTGCCAATGATCCTCATTCGCAGAGTCATCACGGATCGTAGCACGCCAATTTGCACATTTACAAATTTGCACATTGGCACATTCATTAAGAGTCTTTAATACTCTTAGAGTGATTTCTTAAAAGGTGCTTAAACCTGCTAAACGTCTCCGGCTTGATGTTGAGATAGGAAGCGAGGTATTTCTGCGGAACGCGTTGGAGGAGTTCGGGATTCTTCATTACGAAGTTGAGGAATCTTTCGCGGGGAGACATCTTGATCATCTGCATCTGCCAGCGGTCCTTGATGACCATTGTATGCGTTACCACGAGACGGCCGAGGTGTTCCATTTTCTTCGACTTGGTATACACTTCTTCGAGATCGTCGTGTTTGATGGAGATGGTAGTGGAAGGTTCGATCGTTTCGATATAATATTCGGAAGGCTTGCGACTGTGGAAGGATTCCTGGCTCAGGATAATATGCCCCTCGGTGGATATCTGTGTATTGATCTCCAGGCTATTCTTCCTATAATACTTGCGGATAAGGCCCTTGATAATGAAATTAAAATAATTTTCTACATCGCCTTCTTTGGTGAGGAATTCCTTCTTCCCAAAACGTCTTACTTTAATAATTGGTGCCAGACATTTGGTGAAATCTTCGTCTGTGATATTCACGAAGCGTTTGAGGTAGTCGAGAAAAGGCTTAGCGGTCTCCATGATCTATTTAGTGGCTTGCCTGTAAAAGTTACGTAAATTTCTTGACCCAGATCAATTATCAGGTTTAAATCTTAACCGTTACCCAATTTCCAGCCCCCGCTCAGGAAGCGTCGATAAATTGTAGCTTTGCCGCCCTGCCAGGTGCAGGATCATCAATATTAACCTCAAAATTAGTTTTTTATGGCCCAGAAGATCAAAGTTGCAAACCCGGTGGTAGAGCTGGATGGAGATGAGATGACGAGAATTATATGGAAATTCATCAAGGATAAGCTGATCCTTCCTTATGTGGACGTAGACCTGAAATACTTCGACCTTGGCGTGGAGTACCGGGACGAGACGAACGACCAGGTGACCATCGATGCGGCGAATGCCATCCGGAAATATGGCGTCGGCATCAAATGCGCCACGATCACGCCAGATGAGGCCCGTGTAACGGAATTCAAGCTGAAACAGATGTGGAAAAGCCCCAATGGCACCATCCGGAATATCCTCGATGGCACCGTGTTCCGCGAGCCGATCGTGATCAGCAATATTCCCCGCCTCGTCACCAACTGGAGTGCACCGATCATCGTGGGCCGTCATGCCTTCGGC
>DATHKS010000620.1:0-3479 GCA_035488975.1 Chitinophagaceae bacterium
CGTGTAACCCTGGTCATTCCATTTATTGATCTGCCAGGTGGCGCCTCCATCAAGGCTCAGGCGATAACCATCGTCTCCGCCAACGGTAATTTGATATGAGCCGCCGGCAATGGTCTTATTGAGCATATAGCGAACACTGAAAGTAGATGTCGCAACCGGGCAGCCATTGGTAGGATAGTTCACATCATCGCCGCCGAAGCTTTCATCGAAGTCTGGATTACCCGCGACACCTTCATTCACATATCCGGCATACGATGTGAGATCCATATTATTATACACATAGCCGATCCATGAATCATTGGTGCCAAAAGTAGCCTGGTCTCCCTGGGGAGTACATGCCTGGCTTTTTGCATTAAACGTCACTAAAAGGCTGAGGGAAAGAAGGAGTAGAGTGTTTTTCATGATACGGATATTTTCTAACAGGGTATTTGAGGCGGCATCTTTTCAACAATGCCTGATTGCGATGTAAAAGTAGATTCCACATGCAGATAATGCAAGGAATTACGCAACCATTCACCGTAGTTTTCCGGTCGTTCATCGAAAATAGGGACGCGTAGTTTGTCTATCCCCGAGGCAACTTACTTAGGGCCAGGCGCTTGGCCTTACGCTGTTTTGTCGGTGGATTTGGACAAATACAGGCAGGGGCAGGGGTTGTTCCCTGGAGAATTACGGTGAATAGCGTGTGGACTGGAGCTTAATAATAATATGGACTGATCATCAGGTAGACGACCACGCCTGTGATGGCCACATACAACCAGATAGGCCAGGTGATTCTGGTGAGGCGGCGGTGCTTATCCCACTCGCCCGTCATCCCGCGATAGGCGGAGAAGAGAATGAATGGGAGAATGATACCGGCCAATGGAATATGCGTGCCCAGTATTATCCAATAGATGATGCGGGTATTGCCGACTGCCGCCAGTTCGCCCTCGCTGACGATGCCATCGTGGTTGACATCCCCGAACAGGGTCTCGCCGGCAAATAAATGATGACAGATATAACTGACCAGGAAAAGAATGGATAGCACCATGGCGCAGATCATGATCTTCTTGTGCAACTTGTATTGCATCATCTTCACGGCGATCAGCGCGGAGATCAGCAGGAGCGTAACAGCGGAATTGATCACCGCATTGGCCTTGGCGAAAATGTGGACATCGAAGCCGAGATCTACATTCAGTTTATAACGGCTGAGAACGATGATTGCGAGAAATACCACGAGTGAGAAACCTATGATCAGCCTGTATGCCTTCTTATCATTCTTTTTCCATGCCGGTGCTAACATTGTTCGGTTTTTTTCTTAGTATGAATAATAAAAGACCCACTCCGATGATCGCGGCAATGAAAGCAACTGCCATGATCTCCAGTTTGCCTTCGAAGAAATTGTTTTTGGCGGGGTCCTTTTCTTTTGTGAGCAGAATAATATCATTGGACAGGCGGCCGAGAGCCGATGAGTCGAGCCCATGATAGTACCCCCGTACGTGAAGGTTTGTATCGATGAGAACGAAATGATCGGTATGAATGAAGTCAGTATCGACGCCTTCTCCATCCACCACCCCGATCTTCATGTCGTTGATGGCGAGGTCATAGATCTGCTTCTTATCACCCGTAAGCAGCCACCATTGCTCGGGATTTATCTGGAACCGGTTGGCCCACGCCTTCAATTGGAAAACGGAGTCCCTTTCCGGATCGATGCTGAAGGAAAGAAAATGCAGGAAATCGGGCGTCTTATCGCCCACGCGTTGGGAGTTGTTGATAGACTCCTGCAACCACTTCATATTCCTGGCCAGCGGGGGACAGATGGTTGGGCAATGTGTGAAGAAGAAATCGGCGATGATGACCTTCCCTTTCATGTCTGCCCAGGTGATCTTTTTACCGAGCTGGTTGGTCATAGAAATGGGTGGCAGGGTATGCCAGACGGTGTCGACGTATTGTTTTCCCTTCCGCACATGGGTGGTCACAGAGTCGGCGAGATAGTGACGCGGCATCAATATCGTTCGATCGCTGTATTCTTTTACAAGGAAATAGCACACGAGCGGTATCAGCGCGGCGATCATCACGGCATAAAGCGCTTTCTTATTCACTATACAAGTTTTAACCTTGACTTAAACATGACTATAAAACAAACCACCGGTCTTTTGTTTGTTAAGGCAAATGACCGGTGGCAAAATTATCTCTTTGGCATCATTTATTGTTTGCCGGGCTTCAATTCTTCCGGTGCCTTCTTCTCCGCGGGCTTATGCTCTTTCGGCATGGTAGATTCTTTGAAGTGAGGATCGTAGGTATTCCGGAGATTCTTATATGAGTTCCCGTCGACGATGAATGCGGTGATGAACCAAATGAAAAGCATGAGCGGAACCACTATTGTCATGATCATATTCCTGATCTCATCACCAAGGTGCATGAAGACCGAGACGATGTAGTAGGCCTTTGCCAGGGTGAGAATGCAGACCATTCCTTTGAATCCAAGTACCAGGAGGTGGCTTGGGTTCTCCCCTTTGTGTATAGTATATATCGAAAGACCAATGCCCAGTTCGATGATAGTGATCACGGAAAGGAGGATGGTTGTCTTCCTGACCTTCTTCTTGAATACCACATCATCGGCGTGGTGAGGGTGAAAAGTAACTTCCGATGCCATTGTTGAATGATCCATAGCTGAATATTTCGCTTAAATAAATTAATTAGGGTTTACGGGACATTATATCAGGTAAAAACAAAGGAATACAAATACCCAGACCAGGTCAACGAAGTGCCAGTACAAACCGGCCTTTTCTATCATCAGGTAGTGACCTCTTCTTTCAAACACGCCGTTCTTCGTCATGAGCAGCATGATGATATTGATGATCACACCGGAAAATACGTGGAAGCCATGGAAGCCGGTGATGCCATAGAAATACCCTCCGAACGCAACCGGGCCTTTCGTGCGTATATGCAGTTCCGCGACATCTATCATGCCGAGCAGTTGAACTTTCGGCGTACCGAGAAGAGCCTGCATGGATTTTTCCGGATGATGTTCGTGGATGAGCGTAGCGAGTGATTGTTGGGATGAATTCTTCAATCCTTCCATGAGTGCATTCCCTTCAGCCAACTGTCCCCAGGGATTTACCTTGGTGGTCTGTCCAACGAATTCAAGTTTCCCGTCAAGAATGATCGCATGTTCACCGGTGATAAGGTGATGCCACTCCCAGGCCTGGCAGCCAAGGAATGCGAGCCCTCCGATGATGGTCCAGAACAGCCATTTAATAACAGACTTCTTATCGCCATTATGCCCCGCATGCACTGCAAGTACCATGGTAACGGAACTGATGATGAGGATGAATGTCATGACACTCACGAAGGCAAGCGGCAGGTTGTTATGCCCGGCACCGGGAAACGCATTGAAGACCACGTTAGGATCGGGCCAGAAGTTCTGGCTAAACCGAATGGACCCGTAGGAGATCAGGAATGCCCCGAATGTAAACGCATCACTCATGAGGAAATACCAC
>DATHKS010000621.1:0-3834 GCA_035488975.1 Chitinophagaceae bacterium
GACATTCTTTTCCAATGGCTGTACCAAACTGGCGGGAATGCCGGGGAAGGGAATGACGCCCGTTCTCCTATCGATGAAGCAAATGCCTGCGTTTTGTGTTCCTGCTATTATCGTATCGCCGTTGTACGGAACCATGCACCAGACGGTGTGATCGGGGATCGTTGGAGTGCCCGTTGCGTTGGGGTGGAACCACTCGAGACGCTTTTTGGTTTTTGCATCCAGGATCATCAGTCCATTGCCCTGTGTACCCACCCAGATATTTCCTTTCTTATCCGATAGCAGGGACACGATGCGTTCCTTGGTTTCTTTCTTCTCCGTGTATTGCAGTTGGCGGTATTCATTATGTACGGGGTCAATGTACACGAGCCCCTGGTTGGTTGTGCCCGCCCAGATGTTTCCTTCCTCATCCGTCAGCACCGAGCGGACCTGCTGTATGGATATTCCCGCCGGGAGATTGACATTGGTATAAGTGGAGAAATTATTCAGGGCATTGTTGTAATAACTGATGCCACCTCCATCGGTGCCTATCCAGAGCCCACCCCTGAAATCGTTCTGCATGCAGAGCACATCGTTATTGTCGAGGGAGAAGGGCTTGCGTTTATCCTCGAGAAAATACTGGACGGTGCTGTCCGCCTGGTTGATGAGATAGAGTCCCTTTCCATACGTGCCGACCCATAGTCTGCCGTGGAGGTCCGCGCGGATGGTCTCGATGATGAGATCTGCCGGAACCATTTGATCGCGCCCGAAGCCGGTGAAAGGATGGAAGGTAGAATCCGTTGGTCTTTTCAGGAACAATCCCTTGCCGAATGTTCCCAGCCAATAATTATTTGCATCATCTTCCTCCATGGCGCTGCAGGGAATGACCGGTGAAGAAGCGGAGGAATTGCCGAGGAATTGCCGTGCCTGCGATAAATTTTTATCGAGAAGCGTTACGCCATTTCCCGTCAGTATCCAATACCGCTCCTGTTTATCGGTGAAGATCGATTGGATATGATTGTCGTTCAACTGCAGGGCCGAGCCCTTGAGAGCCGTGTACCTCGCAAGCTTTTTTTGAGCGATAGAATAGACATAGAGACCATTCGATTGAGTGCCGATGAGGAGGCGGCCGGCCTGGTCGGGTCGCAGGCAACTCACGGCGGGCAATGGGATACTGTCGGCCGTCAGTTTATCCAAAAAGCTAAAGGCGTGTTTATAGAGATCCAGCCGTTCCAGTTTTCCGCCGCTCGTGATAAGCCAAAGGTCATTGTCATTGCCGGCAACCACCTTGCCGAGCTGGTTACCCAATGGAGTAGTGACATCATCGAAGAGCTTGTTGAAGACAAGGAATTCCTTTCCATCGTACCTGTTGAGGCCATCCTGCGTGGCGAACCAGAGGAAGCCGGTCTTGTCGACGGCGATATCCACGACACTGCTTTGCGAGAGGCCTTCATTGATATTGATATTCCGGAATGAAAATGAAGGAGCCTGTGCGCCTGTAATGAGGCAGGCGGATGACAGGAGGGCTGTGAAAAGGGCCGTGCGAAGAGGAGTGGGCATGGCTTAAGTTATTGTTTTTTTTTCACAAGATGCTTTGGAATAGGAATTGGGAATAAGCGAGGAAGGAATTAGTAATTGGGAATTAGGCTCACGACAGAAGATATCCCAAAAAACGGAAACTCCGAATGCGAGATGAATTCCCTGGATAGGCCTAATTCCTTATTCCCAATTCCTAATTCCCCACTACGAGTTAACTTGCAAACGAATGAAACAATGGTCATACATCAACACATCCGTGCAATTGCTCGGCGCCTACGATGGCGGGCAGCCCTTTGCTTCGTATCTAAGAAAGTTTTTCAGTGAGAATAAAAAATATGGGTCGCGCGACAGAAAGCAGATCGCACACCTCTGCTATTGTTATTTCCGCCTGGGCAGGGCAGGGCTGGACTTGTACATGGAGGATCGTATATTACTCGCGCTGTTCCTCTGCTCGCAACAACCGCATGATGTACTGGAAAAATTAAGACCCGATTGGAACGAGAAGACCATGCTTCCTCCACACGAAAAGCTCAACATGGCCGGCGCCGGGTTTCCGCTCAGCGATATCATGCCCTGGGAGGAACAGCTCAGCAGGGGGATCGACAGGCAAAAGATGGATTCTTCCTTTCTTGTTCAACCCAATCTCTTTATTCGTGTGCGACCAGGCAAGGAGCTAACGGTTGCCGGAAAACTACACCAGGCCGGGATATCCTTTCATGAATTCTCTCCTTCCTGCATCATACTTCCTCCTAATAGTAATCTGGAAGAAGTGCTTAAGATAAATGAGGAGGCGATCGTGCAGGATTTTAATTCACAACGGACGGGAGAATTTTTTCCCACGATAAGACACGAGCCGAAGGAAACGGTTTGGGATTGCTGCGCGGCCAGTGGAGGTAAGTCGATCATGCTGTACGACCGCTACCCGCACACCGATCTCTGGGTATCCGATATCAGGGAAAGTATTCTCGCGAATCTCCGCCAGCGTTTCAAGGAGGCAGGCATTCGTTCCTACAGATCATTCATTGCCGATCTGGCCGATAATCCGCCTTCTCCCGATCTTCCCCCGGTGGATCTCATCATTGCCGATGTGCCCTGCACCGGCAGTGGAACCTGGTCGCGCACACCTGAGCAATTATTTTATTTCAACGAAGAAAAAATTGCGGCCTATGCGCAGCTGCAACAGAAGATCGTTTCTACGGTAACCACGCGACTCAAACCCGGAGGTCATTTGTTATATATCACGTGTTCTATTTTCCGGGAAGAGAACGAAGCCTGCATCGATTTCATGCAGGAGCAGGTGCAACTTCGGCTACTAAAAAAGGAATTGCTTACTGGCTATGATCACAGGGCAGATACATTATTTGCCGCGTTGCTACAGAAACCATCATAATTTCAGCAGGCTGACGGTGCCTATCTGTTTGGTTCCGTTGAACACCTTGACGATGTAACGTCCTCCCGATAGTTTTTGAGAGGGAAGTGGGACCAATATCCGTCCCGCTTGCTTGGATGATTGCCATTCCAGGATCAATTGTCCTTTCATATCATAGATGGCAATGGGCATGCGGCTGACCGGGTAAGTGGTCTCTATTGACAGTATCGGATTGCTGCCGGGATTTGGAGAGATGCTTATCCGTGTCGAAGGATCTAATGGATCGACGACGGCTGTTGGTGTGCAGCCTGCGAAACTGATAGTGGTTGTATCTATAAATGCGGCTGTAAGACTGGCTGCGGATGTATCGATTACCTGGCGAATGCGATAAGATACGCTGCCTGCAGTAATGCCGGTGAGATCGTTAGTAACCTGGTAGGAATGGTTGGCCAGTGTTGCCCCCGCAGAAGGATTTACCGAGTTGACGCGTGTGAAGGAAGTTTCACCGGGCGCCTTTCTTTCTACTTCATACTTCATTGCCTCCACATCCTTGCTGGTCCAGCTGATGGTTGCCGTACAATTATTCACCGAAGAAGAGGAAGTGGCGAATTCGACGAGCAGCGATGTGAATGCATTCTTCAGATCCGGTATTCCATATCCCGTGCGGTTGTTCGGCGTAGCATATGAGTTGCCCGCTTCCTTGAGCGCACGAACGATGCGCATGTTATTGAACTCCGGAAAGCCTTGCCAGAGGCAGGTACCGAGGCCGGCCATGTTGGGGCAGGCGAAGGAAGTGCCATTACTTGTTCCTGTTGTATTTGATGTTGTCTGCACTACGGCACCTGCGCCGACAGAGGCCATATCGGGCTTCACTCTTCCGTCTGCCGAGGGGCCATAGCTCGAGGACGAGGCCACAGCACCTGCCGAATTTACTGAACCGACGGCAATCG
>DATHKS010000622.1:0-4452 GCA_035488975.1 Chitinophagaceae bacterium
GCTATGAAAAGGCAAAGGAGACGGCCCGGGCCAATGGACTGGAATTGAAGTAGACCACCGCTGAAACCGCGCCGAGGTGATGCAGGCATTTACAGACTTGCGTCCATATAAGCTGAGGAGACACTATGCTGGCGGATTCACGATTCACGATTCATAAGTCCCCTTCTGCCCGATTACGCCATTCACGACCGCGCCCGCCGAAGCCTTAGCGAAGGTGGGTTGACGACTCACAACCACCCATGTAAATCCCCTAAATTTGTACAAACGGTACTGCCCTCTACAACCTTTATCTTTTCTTTGCTTCCAAACACAATCAGTCACATATGAATTTACGTCCCGGTAACAGGGTGATCGCTTTAATGAGCTGTCTCTGCCTGGCATCATCTCTTACCATAGCCCAATCCAGTTATAAGTATTCCGTCGACCTGACGGCCATCAAGGATGACCAACTCACGATCAACCTGGCCTGCCCGGCCGTTACGACCCAGGACATCATCTTCTATTTGCCGAAGATCGTTCCGGGTACATACATGAACAGCAATTATGGGAAATACGTGCATGACCTGAAGGCATTCGACAAGGGCGGAAAGGAATTAAGTGTAAAACATAGTGACGACAATGCCTGGACCATAAAGAACGCAAAGGGAATCTCCCGCATCACCTACCGCGTGGAAGATACCTGGGACTCCGATATCGACAACATGGTGTACACGATGTGTGGAACCAGTTTCGAGGCGAATAAGAATTTCGTCATCAATACCTGTGGCCTGTTTGGCTATTTCGATGGAATGAAGCAGTTGCCCTACGATCTCAGCTTTAACAAGCCTGCCGGCTTCTACGCCGCAACAGGGATGAAGGCCGTTAGCTCCACCGCCACCAATGATATTTTTCATTGCGAGAATACCGACCGGTTATATGATTCGCCGATCATGTTCTCATTGCCCGACACCGCAACCGTGAAAGTAGGCAATACGGATATACTCATAGCGATCTATACGCCGCATAAGATGGCAACCGCGAAGTTTATTGCTGCACACATGGAGAAATTCCTGCTGGGAGCACGCGACTATCTCGGCGGAAAATTGCCGGTAGATAAATATGCATTCATCTTTTATTTCAATGGTGAACAAAAGAAGCTGTCAACATCCGGCGCCTGGGAGCATTCCTATTCTTCTTTCTATAGCATCGGCGAGGGTCCACAGGAACAACTGATCGATCGCTGGATCGATATCTCCGCGCATGAGTTCTTTCATATCGTGACGCCGCTGACCATTAGCTCGAAGGAGGTGAAGGAATTCAACTTCAATGAGACCCATCTCTCCAAACATCTCTGGCTGTACGAAGGAAGTACCGAATACTATGCGCATCACATGCAGGTGTGGGCGGGATTGCATACGCCAGAGGAATACCTTGAAACCCTGGCACAGGAAATAAACTACTCGCGTTCCTACTTCAACGACTCTTTGTCATTTACCGAATTGAGTACAGAGAGTGCGGGCAAGTGGAAGGAACAATACGGAAACGTATATATGAAGGGAGCGTTGATTGGTGCCTGTCTCGATCTGTATCTATTGAAACTTTCGCATGGCCGGTATGCCTTCCGCGACCTGAAGCATGACCTCGGCGTGAAGTATGGTGTCGATAAATATTTCCTCGACGATGAATTGTTCGATGAGATAGGGAAACTGACCTACCCGGAGATTAAGGACTTCCTGGTAAAATATGTGCAGGGCGGCACGCCGATCCCTTATGAGAAATTCTTCGACTTCGCAGGGGTCGATTACCTGCCTAGTGAAACGGTAAGACAATTCTCTCTCGGCGGCGTGTTTCTCGCGCCCGATTCTGCCGGCAGGATCATGATCACCGTCAAGGACCTGAATGAGGTGGGCAAGAAACTGGGCTACCAAAATGGCGACGAATTCGTGAGCCTGAATGGACAGGCGATCAGCGCAACCAATCTCGATGAGGCGATCAACAATTTCTATAGCACGGCAAAGGAAGGAGATAAACTCACGATTGTCGTCCGCCGGAAAAAGGGAAATAGCGTGGAACCCATTACACTGACCACGACGGCAATGAAGGTGGACAAGGTGATGAAACACGTGGTGAGAATGAATGAGCATCCCACAGAGGAACAGCTTAAGCTCCGCAATATCTGGCTTGGGCTGGCGGGCAGGGCTCAGCTATAAAAATAAGAGTCACAATTAAGGCACGCCGCCGCGATCGAATTTCCCGATGTCTATTCTTTGCACATTGGAACAAGAAATCGATAGCGGCGGCGTTTTATCAAAATGCGAATAGCAGGTTATCGTGAAACTGATCGAGCATAGGCAATGAATTGAAACGATAGTCGTAACGCTTCCGGCCTTCACAATAAATTCCCTTCTAGTCCCTAACTTTATCGAATGAGAACGATA
This sequence comes from Chitinophagaceae bacterium, assembly GCA_035488975.1. Taxonomy (GTDB): domain Bacteria; phylum Bacteroidota; class Bacteroidia; order Chitinophagales; family Chitinophagaceae; genus DATHKS01. Next base: position 2,418 of record DATHKS010000622.1, read on the forward strand.
CTCTTCTTATTCGGAATACTTCTTTTCCAGTCTTCGCAAGCCCAGGTGATCGACGACTCGTTGCAGATCGAGGGTATCTACCGGAGCTTTCATTTCAATCAACCCGCGAAACCTTTGAAGAATGCCAGCCTCATCTTCATACTCCATGGTTCGGGTGGAACGGGCAGCGGCGCCATGCAACGCACACAGAAACTCGAGGCACTCAGCGCAACAGAGAATTTTCTCGTCGTGTACCCCGATGGATATAAACACTATTGGAACGAGTGCCGCAAATATTCTACGGCACAGGCGAATAAGATAGACATCAATGAGAATGCATTCTTCACGGCGATGATCGAGCATTTCGTAAAGGACTTCGGCATCGACCCGAAGAAGATATTCGCTGGAGGCTTCTCCGGTGGAGGACACATGGTGTACAAACTGGCGTTGACGATGCCGGCGGCAGTGAGGGCGTTTACCGCCGTCGTGGCCAACATGCCCGACAGCGCATCGCTCGATTGTGGGGAGGCACGACGACCCATTCCTATTATGATCATCAACGGCACAGAGGATGCAACGAACCCTTATAATGGCGGCGAGATGTTTGTCGATAACTCCAGCTTCGGCGTGGTCCGGAGCACGGAGAAGACCTTTGCATACTGGGCAACACTGGCGGGCTATACCGGTGCCCCGCAAAAGAAACAACTTCCCGATACAGACCCGTCCGATAAGAAAACGATCGAGTCTTATTCTTACACACAAAAAGGCAAGCCGGAAGTAACTCTGTTAAAAGTAGTGGGTGGCCATCACGATTACCCGAATGATATCGATGTGTGGGTGGAGGCGTGGAAATTTTTCAAGAGGCAACTTTGACGGGGATTTGGGGGGATTTTTGGATTTTTAGGATTACCCTAATATGATCCTGGCTATTCAAATAATAAATGGGCTAATCCCCGAATCTAAAAATACAGGACGGGGATTTGGGGGGATTTTAGGATTTTTGGGATTAACCTAATATGATCTTGGCTATTCAAAATAATAAACGACCTAATCCCCAAAATCCAAAAATCCCCCCAAATCCTGGTCAGTTTTTCAATATTTTAAACTCCACCCGCCTATTCAACTGTCTTCCATCATCCGTCTCATTCGTAGCCACCGGTTTCGTTTCACCATATCCCTGTGAAGTGATACGAGTGGAATCAATACCATGCGCAATGATGTATTCCATTACTGAACGGGCGCGATTATCACTCAACTTATAGTTGTAATCATCGGAGCCGCGGCTATCCGTGTGTGCGCTCATCTCTATCACGATGGCGGGATTTTCCTTTAAGAGTTTGACCACGCGGTCGAGTTCCATGAACGATTCGGGCCGCAGGTCCCATTTATCGAAATCGAAGAACACATTATTCAACCGCACTACCTGGCCGATCTCGATGGGAACGAGATAGAGATCTTTATGTATTTCCTTATACCCGGCCTTCACGAACGAATCGAGATTAAGGTTCTCCGAGATGGCGAAGAATTTATCGGCCGTTGCCCGTATGCTGTAATTCTTATCATAGGGAAGGACGATCTTGAATGATCCGTCGTCGGGACTGGAGAGGCCATTACCGGCCTCGACTCCATCGGGCAGCGTTTCATATTGCAGGGAAGCGCTTAAAGGAGCATTCGTTTTCTTATTGTACACGTTGCCGCTGACCAACACCACGGGATCGGGTCTTTCGCGTTCGAGCAGCTTCACCCGCACGATATCGCTTTCACCATAGGAATTCTCCGATGAGGTGAGATAGGCATACTCGCCACCGGCATCGAGCGTAAAGAAGGCGTCCCAATCGGGCGAATTGATCGGGCTGCCGAGATTCTGCGGGTCGGCCCATTTCGTCCAGGTACTATCGAGGCGTCTTGTCATCCAGATATCATTGTCGCCGAGACCACCGGGCCGGTTACTGCTGAAGTAAAGGGTTACGCCATCCGATGCGAGGTAGGGTGTCATCTCATCATACTGTGGAAGGTTTATTTTCTTGCCGATGCTCTTGGGCTCCGACCATGTTCC
>DATHKS010000623.1:0-5748 GCA_035488975.1 Chitinophagaceae bacterium
GATGGCCTCGGCGCTCATCCTCTCGGTGAACAATTTCAGCTGGTGGATGGCGAGGATTGCTCCCAGCCAGAACGCGATCCCCAATAAAAATGGCAGCGACGATTCGGTGTTCATGAATCCCTTTTGGATGATCCAGTTTACCAGCGCCAGGAGGATAACAAGGGGATAGAACAGGGGAAGCCGCGAATTCTTCAGGGTAAAGCCGAACCTGAAATCGGGTTGCATGAGGTAAATGGCGACAAGGGCGAACAGCTTCACCGCCAGTTTCACATCGATGAACAACACGAGGAATGCCAGCAATCGCCAATTGAGGGATTGGGTCATGGGGAAATACGAGAGCATCCTCCGTCCCAGTGTCATGTAAAGGGTTTTTGGTAAGTGACGTGTTATCCCTGTTAAATACGTCCCCCTTCTCCAACGGGTTGCTTTCGGAATGCAAGCCCGGCGATCGTATTTCTCCACTCCCGGAACCGCAATTGCTTTGTACCTGCCAGGAGCAGCGTATAAAGCGACACCGACACTAATAAGGAGGACCAGGCCGATGAAAAAAGAGAGATGGCGACCCATCCTGCAATAAGGGAAGAAATGGAGCAAAGCAGCAGCGAGTACCAGCCCGGAAGGATTTGTTTCTTCAGCGGCAGTGAATAGCAAACGGTTTGAAATAATATTGAAAGCGTGAAGGCAAGCGCCGCGCCGCTATTTTGCAGCCACGGAATGAACACCCAATCGAGTACCAGGTTCAGGATGAATGTATATAAGAAGATCCGGAGGATCATGCGCTGTTTGCCCGCAGCAAAATGAAGGCTCCACAGGAAATTGTTCAGATACAATAGGGGAATGCATAGCGACAACAGGAATACCGTCTGCGAGTTCGATCTTCCCTATTGCACCTGGGTAAGTGCATCGATCACGGGTATCCACAGCACATTCAACAAGAGGGCGGTCAGGCAGGCGATCATGAATTCACTCCTGAGAAGCAGGTTTATTTTCGCCTGCATGGCGGGGAGGTTTCCCTGCGACTGGTATCGCGAGAAAAGCGGTACCAACAATGGCGCGATCACCAGCAGTGGGAGGGTTGACATTTCAAACACCTTATAGGCGAAACTGTATTCGCCGAGCCTGCTCATGGTAAGGAAGATACCGATGAGTATCCAGTCAAGCCGGGCGAGGGCGGAAGAGAACACGGCTACGCCGGCTTGCGGAAGGCATTCCTTCAGGAGACTCTTATAGGCCCGGAAGGTGACGGCTGTACCGCTTCCCGGTTTGATGAAGTATTTATAAATGATAACGGAGGCCAGCAGTTCCAGCGCGTCGGAGGCGATGAAGATGAAGGCTACCTGTCTTATCTGCAGGTCGCCATACAGGCTCAGTGCGCCAACAAGGATGATCTTGGCGAGGTTCGAAACGATAGACATGCCTGCGAGCAGGTTAAACCTTTCCTTTCCCGCCATGATCTGTTTGAAGGGTGTGGAAAGGAAGAGCAGGAGTTTGCCTCCTCCCAGCAGGAGGAGAAGGAAGTGCCGGCTGAAGAAGGCGGGAAACTGGAGATAGAGCAGGCCGATGAGTCCGTATAATAGTATCCCGGTAAAGGCAACATGGAGTAGATACAATGCGGGCAGATCCTTTCCCTGCTTACCGCTTGCAATTTTTTGCACCGTTACCTGGTCGAGACCGAATGGCAGGATACTGAAGATGGTGAGGTATAGGGCGAGTGTCCAGTTCAGTTCACCAAACTCACTTTTCAGCAATGTCCTTGATAGCAGGAAAAAGAGGAGCAGGCCGCTGCCCTGGTTGACGATGAATTGGACTGCGCTGCTCCGTACATTATGAAAAAAATTGTTTCTCAATTTTAAGTCTTTCATCGAGCAAGGCCGGCATGGCCATGGTTATGTCGTAGATACGTAAAGCTGGGGAAAAGGTTGAAGTGGGGGCTAACTATATTTCAGCGGCGACTCCTCCACGTGAATCGTGAATCGTCAATCGTGAATAGCCTCCAACCCTTGTATTTTCCCCAAAGGTCTCGAAGGCATTGGAAAGGACTAGCTGATTTGAGCAATTATAAGGCTGTCGGCGAGTTGGGTAACAATCCGCCCTAAACAAGTCGGTGTACTCTCGCCCAAACTCACCTGGGAAGTATGAATCGTCAATCGTCAATCGTGAATAGCGGCTTCACTAAGTCAGCCTTTCCGCATTACACAATACTTGAGCATTGATATTGAGCATTGAATATTGTCCGAAGGACTCCGGACTCCTTCGGAGATTATTACATTCAGATTTACCTGGCTCAAATAAACATTCAATTGAATATTATCAGCCAACTCCCGCTATAGGCCCAATTCCCTCGACATACCTGAATACCCTGATATTCCCTGTCCTAATCATTTCTTTAGTAATTTCGCTGCACGGCAGACAGTCTCTGCCTAAAAACTTTTCTTTCGTCTAATAATCCAACGATGAACAAAAAATCAGGCTCCAGCCTCTTGCCAGTTAAAAGGAATATCCTCCTTACAGTTTCTTTTCTTCTATTGATCAATTTCATGGGTTCTGCTAGTGATCTTTCGCCCGCCTTGCCCGCAGATTCCCTCATCCAGGGCCGATGGGATCTCGTCATAAACGAAAATGGAAAGCAGGCACCCTCCTGGCTTGAAGTATATCATTCCGGCAACAACTGGCTTGTCGGTTACTACGTCGGTATCGTCGGCAGTGCCCGTCCTATCTCGAAGATCAACTTCACCAACAATAAGATCAGCTTCACGATCCCTCCGCAATGGGAGAAAGAAACCAATGATGTCTCCTTCGAAGGAACATTTCAGGGCGATACCCTTTCCGGTACACTCACCGCCGCCGATGGCAAGACCTTTAACTGGTCGGGTCACCGCGCACCCTCACTTCATCGGACAACAGCTCCGGTATGGGGAAAGCCCATCAAACTTTTCAACGGAACCAATATCGATGGCTGGCATGCGATGGGAACGAACCAATGGGTGGTAGAAGCGGGCGTATTGAGAAGCCCGCACTCGGGTGCAAACCTGGTCACGGACAAGACCTTCGATGATTTCAAGCTGCATATTGAATTCCGTTGCCCCGCCGGCAGCAATAGCGGCATCTATCTCAGGGGACGGTACGAGGTGCAGATAGAAGACAGCAAAGGAAAGGAACCACAGAAGGATCTCATGGGAGCCATCTACGGTTTCCTCACACCGAGCGAGATGGCCGCAAAGGCCGCCGGCGAATGGCAGACATATGATATTACACTCATAGGAAGGATGGTCACCATTGTCGCAAACGGCAAGCAGATCATCTGCAACCAGGCGATCCCCGGCATAACCGGTGGCGCACTCGATAGCAGGGAAGAAGCACCGGGTCCCATTTATATCCAGGGTGATCATGGCCCCATCGAGTACAGGAATATCATTCTTACACCGGGGAAATGACGCTGCGAAAATTTCTAATTCGGTCTGTGTAAAATTCTTTCGGATTTTTGTGAGTAAGTGACTTGATTGAAAATTTTATGAACGAATTGAATGCTCAAGGTAATCCCGTCGATATCCGGGAGGAAGTGGAAGCGGTGGGTCGCATTCCCGTCGTTTCCAAATTACTCGAAGTCATCTGCCGCTCGACGGGCATGGGTTTTTCGGCCATAGCCCGGGTTACCGATGACCGCTGGATCGCCTGTGCCGTGCGGGACGAGATATCCTTCGGACTGAAACCCGGAGGCGAATTGAAAGTAGAGACCACGCTTTGTCATGAGGTCCACCTGCAGAACAAGACCATTGTAATCGACAATGCCTCCACCGATCCCGTCTATAGTTCACACCATACTCCCGCGATGTACGGGCTACAGAGTTATATTTCCGTGCCCATCATACTGAAGAATGGCCAGTTCTTCGGCACTCTTTGCGCCATCGATCCCAGGCCCGCTAATCTCAACACACCCGAGACGCTTGGAATGTTCCAGTTGTTTGCAGAACTGATCGCATTCCACCTCAGCGCAGTCGACAAAATAACCGAGAATGACAGGTTGCTGGAGGAAGAGCGTGAGACGGCCGAACTCCGGGAACAATTCATCGCCATCCTCGGTCATGATCTCCGCAATCCCGTCGGTGCATCGCTCAACAGTGCACAACTTCTTCTCCGCATGCCATTGGATGAAACGGGCGTAAAACTTGCCCGCATCATCCGCGATTCCTCTTATCGCATCAAGGGACTGGTCGATAACGTGCTTGACTTTGCCAGTGGCCGCCTTGGTGGAGGAATGGCTATATGCAGAACGGAGGATGAACAGGTGGAGGCGATACTGGACCAGGTCATTGCCGAACAGAATATAATATGGCCACATCGAATCATTGAAAGGAAGATGTCCCTTTCACATTCGGTCAACTGCGACGGGAAGCGCGTAGCACAACTTTTCTCCAACCTGCTGAGCAATGCACTTGCATACAGCAAGCCCGGCACACCGATAAAAGTGGAGGCAAGCACCCGGGAGAATAAATTCATTCTTTCCATTGCGAATGCCAGCGATAAGATACAGGATGAGACATTACAGCGGTTATTCCTTCCTTATTCACGGGGCAAAAAGAGTGGGAGTCACGAAGGGCTCGGGCTCGGGCTTTACATCGCATCGGAGATCGCCCGTGCACATGGTGGCGCCATCCAGGTACAATCGTCGGATGAAGAAATTGAGTTCACCGTCAGTATGCCGCTCTCAGCTTAAAATGGGCTACCAATAAAAATCCCCTGCGGAGACAAATTGCGAGACTATAAAATAGTGTGCGAATCTCTTACCGCCTTCCCGCCCTTCCCGGCAAAAAAATAAGGCGGTAAGGGCTCAGGTTATGGAGGAAGAATATTTTACGGATGATCGAATCATTTGGGTCTTGTTCCGTAGGGACATCTGGTTGGTAGAAAATCAAAAAAAGAGATTGTTCCAGCGTTCCTTCGGAACGCCTGACTAGCTGATGAAAAATGAATAAGAGCGGGAGAAAATTGACCCCAGCTAATTGTGCAGCTTATTACCAGAAAGCCTTAATCAAGCGTTCCGAAGGAACGCGAGGCCACCACACTTATTTTTTGTACCGACCAAATGTCTCTACGGGACAAACAGCGGGACGATAATGCATTTCTCACCGTCTTCCCGTTCTTCCCGGCAAAAAAATAAGCCGGTAAGGCAGTAAGTCGGGAAGGATACAAAAGAGTTAATGTACTTTAGGTTCACAAACATCAGGAACAACGGGTTTGTGAAATTCATTCTTTTGAATATGCGCCTCTCAACGGAATGTTTGGAATGGCAAATGCTATAAAAAAAACATAGCGGCTTTCAGTCGAAACTAAAATTAATGTCGCCTCACGATCATACACATTCACATCAAACCGGTATCAACCAGGGCAACAAAAATGCCTTCCTGTTCGGCATTGTCCTCAATGCTGCCATCGTTCTCGCCGAGATCATTGCCGGGCTCATTTACAATTCGATGGCGCTTCTTACCGATGCGGGCCACAACATCAGCGATATTGCCAGTCTCGTATTGTCTCTATTGGCTTTCCGCATCGCCCGCAAGCGATCCACCGCTGCCTTTACCTATGGCTATAAGAAAACGACCATCCTCGCCGCGTTGGCTAATGCCGTACTACTGTTGGTGGCCGTAGGTGTACTGGGCTTCGAGTCCATCACACGACTTTTCCGCCCCGAGAAAGTGGAAGGTGGAATGATCGCATGGATCGCCGGACTCGGCATTGTCATCAACGCCG
>DATHKS010000624.1:0-2905 GCA_035488975.1 Chitinophagaceae bacterium
GGCTTTATGAACATGCAGCTGATTCCCGCCACCCGGTGATATCTCCAGTTCGCCCAATGAATAAAGCCCGCCTGTTGAAGCACTGGTCTCCAACACCTTGACCCTGTCCTTATACACCGGGTTGATATATTCCGTTCTCACCGGTCTCTCTTTTCTATTTTTTTTCATGATGTATTATTGAGCAGCAAACTTATTGATGCTCAAAGACGAGAGAAATAGTATAAAGCTACCATTGCAGTGTTCTCCCCGGTTTTGGGGGTTGACGGAACGGCGATATCTGTGGATATTCACCGCCTCATTTACCAAACCTTAAACTAAAAGAAAATGGTGCACGAAGTCGCGTGGAAGCGGGAGGCAGCTAAAGTTGCCACCTATATTGAGAAATATGTAACCCGGGTGGGTGCGGAACGAAAAGAAGAAGTACTATCGCTGTTCGATAGTATGCAGCAATTTTTTCCTTCATGGGTAATTTCAACCTGCCCGGTAATGCACCCCGATATATTTTATATCAGTCGTAATTGCGAATCCATTCTCGGCTATGACCGCGACACATTCTTGCGGAATACACGCGTAGATAAATTTTTCGACTTCATAAACGATTCCGACAAGGACGACCTGTACAATTGCTTTTCGTTTATGCACGATACACTCGAAGGCGTTGCGCCGGACGATCACCAGCACTACCGGCATATATTCCATTATCGTTTCAGGAAAGAAAACGGGCAATGGATCTATCTCCATGACGAGAAGGCAACGTTATCGCTGCGAGGTTCAGGTAATCTCTACTACTCGCTGCTCCGCGATCTAACCCCCGAAAGAGCATTCGGCGGGGTAAAGGTGGAGCTTTACAATCAGCGGGGAGTTATATCCAAGGTAAAAGAATACAAGCCTTCTGCAGAGCGTACTGCGCTTTCCCGAAGGGAAAACGACCTGGTGACGCTGATCCGCCAGGGACTCACCACGAAGGAAATTGCCTGGCATCTCAATATCAGTCATAACACCGTCCGGAATATAAAGAGCAAATTATTCGAGAAGTTCAAGGTCAGCAATAATGTAGAATTGCTCAATCTTGCCGGCTGATCTATCGCTTGGCGCTGCTGAATTGTTTATCGGTTAATGAGAGCAGGAATGCTTTGAGATCGTCCTTCTCTCCCGACGTCAATCCAAGCGGCTTGCTCAAAAGACTATCCCGGTTGATCGCCCCCGGAATTATCTTTCCCGGGTCGTTATAGAAATCAATCACCTGGTCCAGCGCCCTGAACATTCCGTTGTGCATGTAGGGAGGCGTGATCGCTACGTTACGTAAGCCGGGCACCTTGAATTTACCCAGGTCATCGGCTAGTTTCGTGATTGCGCTGCGGCCGCTGTCTTTGAGCTTATGCCCATCGAACAGGCCGATATTACGAAATTCATTTGTGGTGAAATTGGAACCGAAGTGACATTTGACACATTTCCCTTTCTCGTTGAAGACGGCGAACCCTCTTTTCACGGCATCGCTGACGGAGGCCGGGTCGTCGAAGAATTTCCAGTTATCGAATGGGCTATCGCTTGTTTCAAGCGTACGCTCGTAGGCGGCGATGGCTTCGGCAAGATTTTTCCTTGTTGGCTCGGTACCGAATATTTTTTTGAAGTAACCATTGTATCGGGCGTTGGTGCGCAGGCGCTGCAGTGCAATTTCAATGGGCAGGTTCATCTCCACCGGATTTTCAATGGGACTGAGCGCCTGCTCCTCAAGCGTCATGGCGCGGCCATCCCAAAAGAATGTGTGCTGCAATAAGAGGTTCATCGCCGTAGGCGTATTCCTCACACCTTTCTTACCATAGATCCCTTTGCTGAAGGCGAATGTATCTGCGAAGGCAAATGCAGGCTTGTGGCAACTGGCGCAACTCACGGTCCAGTTCCTGGAAAGGATCGGATCGAAGAACAGCGACTTACCCAGGTCCGCCTTCGACGGCCCGGTATCTTTGTTGAATGAGGCGCGAATTCCACCCATGCCGAGAATGGCAACTGCGACTATTACATACTTCTTCATGAATTCGTTCTTTTTATAACGGACAGACGGCCCGTTGACCGGGAAAATTTCATAGGAGAGTTTGGGCGATAGTGTCTTTCTGATAGTTGATTTGTCCGCAAGCCCAACTCTCCGGCGGAAAAAATAGCTGTACTGACTTTCCCTGCGGACAGACGCGAGTTGGGCCGGGAAAATGTTTTAGCGACTACAGCCCTCCGGCCCAAACTCGCCTAAGAAGACTTCAATCCGATTACCTGATGCGTCCCATTACGAGTTGGCTCATTCCGCGCTTTCGTTCGACACAGCTATCCGTGACCGGCTCAAAGCGGAGAGAATCATCATTGCTGAAGAAGATCAACTTATACACGGCTCTCTTTCCATCGCATCCGTTATCTACAAAGGAGAAGAGGCTATCGGCGACTGTATAGTGGCCGCTCGTGAAGGGCTTCTTATTAACGAATCCTTCGAAGGAACTGTCTGCTTTAATGACAATCCCGGTAACATTTCCATTGACGGAAGGCTTGGTCTGCCATCTGCCAATCAGTTTGTCTCTTGTTGTAGTGAATGCCAGTGCCGAAACGACAATGCTGAAGATCATGATCCTTTTCATGGTTATTTTTTTATAGTTTAAGATGTTGAGATTAGCACGACTTCGTCACGCAATGCGGATAGTGATGAAATATCCCGAGCCTTGCAACACATTTGCAGAATGAACGGTGCCCCTCGGTATCCAGATACTGGAGTTGCTTTCTGCCTGCCGCGCCTCGCCATTGAGCTCTACCCTGTAGATCAATTTCCCGGGAGAAATGATGAGATTGATCTCGTTACAATCGTGGTGCACATGAGCGTTTGTGTATTCCCTGGGGGGAGACACTACGTCCGAAACCTCATGAA
>DATHKS010000625.1:0-10453 GCA_035488975.1 Chitinophagaceae bacterium
TTCGGGTTAAGCGCCTCCTGCTTCTCGATGATACTGTAGTCGGACAGTATATCTGCCCTGTTCTTCCGGATGGCGACATCATGTTCGAAATGTACCGAAGGCTTTCCATCCTTTGTTCTCACCGTCCAGCGATCACTTTCCGTAAACACATCCCTGGTCCCGAGATTGATCATCGGTTCGATGGCCAGCACCATTCCTTCCTTCAGCTTGGCCCCATTTCCCTTCTTCCCGTAGTTAGGTACCTGGGGATCCTCGTGCATACTGCGGCCGAGTCCGTGGCCAACGAGTTCGCGGACGACGCCATAACCGTGTTTTCTTTCCGTATGTTCCTGGATCGCATGGGCGATATCGCCGATCCGGTTGCCGGCAACTGCCTTTTCGATGCCTTTATACAATGATGCTTTCGTGACCTGGATCAGTTTCATGACCTCCGGCCCCGGATCGCCGATGGCAAAGGTGTAGGCATGATCCCCATGCCAGCCTTCGAGGATGACGCCGATATCTATGGAGACGATATCGCCTTCCTTCAATTCATTCTTCTTCGGAAAACCATGCACCACCACGTCGTTCACGGAAATGCAGGAGTTGAAAGGATAGCCGTTGTAATGGAGGAAAGAAGGGACGGCATTATGATCCCTGACAAATTTCCCTATGAAGATGTCGAGTTCAAGCGAGGTGATACCCGGCTTCAACATACCCGCCACCTGGGCTAGTGTCTTGCTGACGAGAAGAGCGCTACCGCGCATTTTTTCTATCTCCTCATCCGTCTTACAAATAATCATCCTGCAAATATCTTAAAAAATTAAAACCTGGCAAGAAGGACCTGCCAGGTTTATTCTATAATTAGAATTTATGATCAATATTGAACCGCCGAAGTGGTCTGCCTTCCCTGTATCCTTCCGCTCTTCATGAGACCGTCATACTGGCGCATGAGCAACTGCGTTTCTATCTGTTGCAGCGTGTCCAGGATAACACCTACCATGATCAGCAGTGAAGTACCACCGAAGAAAGTAGAGAATCCCTGCGTAATGCCCAGGCGGGAGGCGATACCGGGCAGGATACCCACGAGGGCCAACAGGATGGCGCCGGGGAATGTGATCTTATCCATTACGCTACCGATATAATCCGCGGTTGGCTGACCTGGCTTAACGCCGGGAATAAAACCATTGTTCTGTTTCAGGTTATCCGCAATCTGCTTCGGGTTGAAAATAAGGGCAGTGTAAAGAAAAGTGAATCCTATCACGACCACGGAATAAATAAGCATGTACCACACATTCTTGTGATCGGTGAATATCGCCGAAAGGCTGTTTCCTCCTTTACTTCCAAGAGTGATAAGTGTTGGAAGGAACATGATCGCCTGGGCGAAGATGATCGGCATAACACCCGAGCTATTCACCTTGAGTGGCAGGAACTGGCGGGCACCACCAAACTGGCGGTTGCCTACTATCTGCTTCGCATAGTTCACCGGCACCTTACGCACGCCCTGGATCAGCAGGATACATCCGAGGATGATGGCGATCAGTACGGCGATCTCGATAATGAATACGAGGATGGAACCGGTACGGGTCGACTTGGCAGTCAGTTCCTGGAGGAATGACTGGGGAAGACGAGCCAGGATACCGACCATGATGATGAGCGATGTTCCATTGCCCAATCCCTTGTCCGTGATCTTTTCTCCCATCCACATAACGAACATCGTTCCTGCGGTGAGTACAATAACGGTAGTAAGCCAGAAATAGGGAGCGAATTCCGTGAGGATCGCATCCTTGGAGGTCTGGTTAAGATAGGTCACATACGCCGAGGCCTGCAAGAGGGTAACGGCGATAGTGAGATAACGGGTGTATTGATTGATCTTTTTACGGCCACTGTCTCCTTCCTTCTGCATCTTCTGGAACTTGGGAACAAGAACCGTCATTAGCTGCATGAAGATCGAAGCAGAGATATAAGGCATGATACCGAGTGCGAAAATAGATGCCGCATTGAAGGCACCCCCGGCGAAGGTATTGATGAGATCGAGGATACCATTACCACCCTGGGCCTTTGTAAGTTCCAGCCGGATTGGATTGATACCGGGTAAAACGATATGCGAACCGATACGGTAGATAAGGATGATCAACAGAGTAAAAAGGATCTTACCCCTCAATTCCTCGATGCTCCAGATATTCTTAAGCGTTTGAATTAATTTCTTCACGGGAGTTAAAATAATTTAAGAGCCCTAAAAGGAAAAGCAATTTAGTGAAATTTACTTGACAATTTCAACGGTACCTCCGGCAGCTTCGATGGCAGCCTTGGCTTTCTCGCTGACAGCGTTGACCTTGAAAGTAAACTTTCCTTTCAATTCACCATTTCCAAGCACCTTTACCTTATCGGTCTGGCTGATGAGGCCATTGATATAAAGATTCTCGAGGCTGAATTCGGTGAAGCTGTACTTTTCCGCCAGTTGCTCGATCTGTCCGAGATTAAGGACCTTGAACTCGATACGGCGAATATTGGTGAACCCGCGTTTAGGAATACGGCGCTGGATTGGCATCTGTCCACCTTCGTGGCCCATCTTCCTCTTATAACCGGCACGGCTTTGTCCGCCCTTTGTACCCTTGGTTGAAGTTCCACCATGACCGGAACCATCTCCGCGTCCGATTCTTTTGTCCTTGTGTGTCGCGCCTTTTGCAGGGCGTAATTCGTGAAGTTTCATGTTGCTTTTATTTTTTACTCAGCGCCCCGAAAGCTTCCGGTCATGCCGGAACGGGGCTCGCTTATTAATGAATGATACAAGAATAGCAGGGATATCGCATCCCATCCATTCCTTACTTGGTTTCTTCCACTTTTACCAGGTGAGTGACCTTGCGGACCATACCGAGTATCTGTGGAGTAGCTTCTACTTCCTTAGAAGAGTTCATCTTATTCAAACCCAATGCCTGCACCGTCAGCTTCTGGCGTTCGGATCTGTCGATCGGGCTCTTTACTAAGGTTATTTTGATCTTTTTCATGCTTTAATCTTTTAGTCATTAGACAAATAAGAAGGCCACAGGCATCCATATGAAATGGATACATGCCGACGTCTTACCCGTTGAATACTTTCTTCAAACCGATGGTCCGGGTCTTTGCAACCTGGATGGGCTCACGCAACAGGGCCAGTGCCTTGAACGTCGCCTTTACCACGTTGTGAGGATTGGCGGAGCCGAGCGACTTAGCCAATACGTCAGTTACACCGGCACTCTCCAATACGGCACGCATGGAACCTCCGGCGATAACGCCTGTACCATGAGCGGCTGGCTTGATGAGTACTTTCGCAGCACCTTCCTTAGCCCATTGGTCGTGGGGAATGGTTCCTTTCATTACCGGGACCTTGATGAGATTCTTCTTCGCATCTTCGATTCCCTTTGTAATGGCTTCCTGAACTTCCTTCGCCTTGCCAAGGCCATGACCAACCACACCATTCTCGTTACCCACCACGACCAGTGCTGAGAAGCTGAAAGCGCGACCACCCTTCGTGGTTTTAACCACGCGGTTGATGGCAACAACTTTATCTTTCAGTTCCAGGTCACCGGCTTTCACCTTGTTTACGTTAAACTTTGACATTTATACTTGTAATTAAAAGTTTGAATGTTGTTTCCTTAAAATTTCAGACCGGCTTCTCTTGCGCCGTCTGCCAGTGACTTAACACGTCCGTGGTATAAATAACCGCCGCGGTCGAAGACCACTTCCTTCACACCGAGCTCGACAGCTTTGCGGCCAATGGATGCACCGACAAGTTTGCTCTTTTCGCTCTTGGTGAGTTTCTGCGCACTGATGTCCTTATCCCTTGAGGATGCCGACGCGATCGTTGTGCCTGTGACATCATCGATCAACTGGGCGTAGATATCAGCGTTGCTCCTGAATACGGAGAAACGTAATTTTTGCGCGGTCCCGCTGATATTCTGACGAATATTGAAACGGATCCTCTGTCTTCTTGCTGTTTTAACTTTTGCGATCATCTCTTTTCTATTTTGTCCCTGATGCTGCCAGGGATAGTTGACATTTTAATTATTACTTACCCGCTGCTTTACCTGCTTTCTTACGAACCACTTCACCCACATAGCGGATACCCTTTCCTTTGTATGGCTCAGGCTTACGGAGGCCGCGCAATTTGGCAGCTACCTGGCCGATGAGTTGTTTATCTATTCCCTCGAGGGTGATAATAGGATTCTGTCCCTTTTCCTGGGCAGTTCCCACTTTCAGTTCCTTCGGTATTTCGAAAACGATATTATGCGAATAACCCAATGCGAGGTCGAGAACATTGCCCTGGCTAGCGGCCTTGAAACCTACCCCGATCAATTCCAGCTTGCGAACATATCCTTCCGTTACACCCTTCACCAGGTTGGAGACTAGTGAACGATAGAGACCATGAAGCGCACGGTGGCGGATCTGGTCGGTAGGACGTGTCAGGACCACCTGTCCATCCTTCACTTCCACGGTAATATCACGGTCGATCGATTCCTTCAATTCACCCTTCGGTCCCTTTACCGTTACCACGTTGTCTTTTCCAACGGTAACTGTTACACCACTTGGAAAGATCACCGGTTGTTTTCCTATACGAGACATAAAAATCTGATTTTTATTATTTATTAATTCTATACTCTGACAATGTGAGTTGAAAGTGTTCAGTTCCGTATAGTGAGAACTTAAATTATCATTCAACCTCTATATTCCACCAACCATTGTCGCGTTGGCAGACCGCCTTTCGGCGAATTCATTTCTTAATACACGTAGCAAAGAACCTCGCCACCTACATTCTGCAGCTTCGCTTCCTTGTCGGTCATAACTCCCTTAGAAGTGGAGATGATGGCGACGCCGAGGCCA
Source organism: Chitinophagaceae bacterium (assembly GCA_035488975.1). Classification (GTDB taxonomy): domain Bacteria; phylum Bacteroidota; class Bacteroidia; order Chitinophagales; family Chitinophagaceae; genus DATHKS01. The sequence goes on from DATHKS010000625.1 coordinate 4,840, forward strand.
TTTTTCACACGGCGGAATTCATCCGGCGAAGCATATTGACGCAAACCCGGACGGCTTACCCTTTCCATGCTTTGAATAGCCGGCTGCTTGGTGTCTATATTATACTTCAACGCTATCTTGATAACGCCTTGCTTCTTGTCATCTTCGAACTTGTACTTCAGGATATAACCCTGTGCATACAAGATCTCGGTCATACGCTTCTTCAGGTTGGAAGCAGGGATATCAACAACACGGTGACCCGCCATCTGCGCATTACGTATTCTTGTGAGAAAATCTGCTATAGGATCTGTTACCATTTTTATAAGAATTAAATCAGTTCAATATTTTATTATCATCGGTATAAATAATACCGGTATCCAGTCATCTTACCAGGACGCCTTCTTAAGTCCGGGGATCTTTCCATTCAACGCCATATCTCTCAGCATGATCCTGGACAGGCCGAAGTAACGGACATATCCTCTTGGTCGACCCGTCAGCTGGCAACGGTTCTTTAAACGGACCCTGGAAGAATTCTTCGGCAGTTCGTCCAATGCTTTGAAGTCGCCGGCTTTCTTCAGTTCTGCGCGTTTTGCTTCGAACTTCGCGACCATTTTCTCTCTCTTCACTTGCCTGGCCTTTACTGATGTTTTTGCCATGTTTTATTAGAATTTCTAAGTTTAAAATTTGACCCTTTCAGGATTAAGCAGTTTCAGTTTCCTTTTTTGCATTCTTGAAAGGCATGCCGAGTTCTCTCAGCAATTCATACGCTTCCTCATCGGTGTTCGCGGTTGTCACGAAGGTGATATCCATACCGGTGATCTTCGTAACCTTGTCGATGTCGATCTCGGGGAAAATGATCTGCTCGGTGACGCCCATGGTATAGTTACCACGACCATCGAACGATTTTTCATTCACACCCTTGAAGTCACGAACGCGTGGCAGCGCCACTGCGATGAGACGATCCAGGAATTCGAACATCTTCACACCACGCAGTGTAACGCGTGCGCCGATCGGCATGTTCTTACGGAGTTTGAAGTTGGAGATATCCTTCTTCGACATCGTAGAAACGGCCTTCTGACCGCAGATGATGGAGAGTTCTTCGAGGGCGATGTCGACCAGTTTCTTGTCGGTCACCGCACCATTCACACCACGGTTAAGGCAGATCTTCTCCAGTTTTGGAGCCTGCATCATGGTATCATAACCGAATTTCTTAACCAAAGCAGGTACAACTTCTTTCCTGTACTTTTCTGCCAGTCTTGGGGTATAGGTTTTTGTGCTCATTATTTTTTACCTCCCTGAGTTTTTTTCGTTTTAAAAACCCGTACTGTCTTGCCGTCTTTCCTTACACTGGTAGTTCTTGCACCGGCTTTCTGTGCGGGGTCCCAAAGCATTACATTGCTCATGTGGATCGGGGCTTCCAGCTTCACGATACCGCCTTTGGTATTCTGTGCGGATGGCTTGGTATGCTTGGTGATGATGTTGACACCTTCTACCAGCACTTTACCTTGCTCAACCAGTACTTCTTTCACGGTGCGGGGTTTGTCAAGCGCCTTATCATCGCCGGCGATAACCACTACGCTGTCTCCTTTCCGGATGCTATACTTTGGTTTAAATCTTGCTTTCATTTTACTTTTCTTTACTCCGATTTTGCGGAATGATTTGTATCGTCAATCGTGAAACGTGAATCGTCAATTGGAACTGTCCGATACGATTCGCATGTTCTGATTTTGACTTTTAACTTTTGACTTTTAACTTTTAAAGAACCTCAGGTGCGAGGGATACGATCTTCATGTATCCTTTGTCGCGGAGTTCCCTGGCTACCGGTCCGAAGATGCGGGTGCCGCGGGGCTCGTCTGATTGGTTCAGGATCACTACGGCGTTGTCATCAAAACGGATATACGATCCGTCCTTGCGACGCAGTTTATTGGTGGTGCGTACGATAACGGCCTTTGCTACCGTACCTTTTTTGATACCGCCGGCTGGCAGGGCATCCTTAACCGTAACCACGATCTTGTCGCCGATACCGGCATAGCGCTGACCGCTATTACCCAGGACACGGATACACAATACCTCTTTAGCGCCACTGTTATCCGCTACATTCAATCGGCTTTCTTGCTGAATCATTTTTCTAAGCTTTAAGCTATCGGCCATCCCGGTTAAACGGGCTGAGCCTCCAGCAATTAATACTATCTTTTATTCAAGTTATCCGGCACGGCATGCCTGACGGTAACCATCTTACTTCACCTTTTCGATCACTTCCACCAGTCTCCAACGCTTCGTCTTGCTCAGCGGGCGGGTTTCCATGATGCGCACAACATCACCAATACTGCATTCACTCTTCTCATCGTGTGCATGGAACTTGGTAGTCTTCTTTACGAACTTACCATAGATGGGGTGCTTTACTTTTCTTTCCACTGCAACAGTAATGGTCTTAGCCATTTTGTTACTGGTGACAACACCCATCTTCGTTTTTCTTAAATTTCTTTCAGCCATTGTTTAGCTTTTAATATTATGCTTCCTGTTGCTTGTTCTTTAATTCAGTGATCAGGCGGGCGATATCCCTGCGCAGTCCGCGAATGGTCATTGGATTTTCCAATGGGGAGATGGCATGGGCAAACTCCAGTTTCTTCAACCTTTGCTTGTCTTCTTCCAGGCGGGCCGTGAGGTCGCTCGGGTTCATCCCATGAATGCTCTTTACAAAATCTGATTTCTTAGACATCGTGCTTCGATTTATTAATTATTACGCGTTTACAAGGTCACGGCGTATGATGAACTTAGTTTTGATGGGCAACTTTCCGGCTGCCAGGTTGAGAGACGCGCGAGCTACCTTCTCATCCACTCCATCGATCTCGAACAGGATACGTCCAGGCTTCACAACGGCAGCCCAGAATTCCAGGTTACCCTTACCCTTACCCATTCTCACTTCCGCTGGCTTGCGGGTGATGGGCTTATCGGGGAAAATGCGGATCCAGACATTACCTTCCCTTTTCATTTCACGAGTCAGGGCCTGACGAGCCGCTTCGATCTGGCGGTCAGTGATCCAATGCTGATCCAATGCTTTCAGGGCATAAGTGCCAAATGAAATGGTCGCTCCTCTCTTGGCATCGCCTTTCATGCGACCCTTCTGCATTTTCCTGTGCTTCGTTCTTTTCGGTTGTAACATTTTGAAACAATTTGATAATGTGACAATTTGCTAATGTGCAAATTGATGTCCTTCTCGGCAAATCGGCACATTGAATAATTAGCTAATTAATTTCTGCGGCCTCCGCCAGCACCGCCCCTGCCGCGGTCACCACCACCGGTTCCGCCTCTGCGGTCATCACGGCGATCATGACGATCATCTCTCCTCTCCCTTCTTTCTCCACCTGCTACATTGCCTTCGTTCTTACCACCGGCAATGAAGTTGGGATTAAGATCCCTCTTCGCCAGCACCTCGCCCTTACAGATCCATACCTTGATACCGATCTTACCATATACCGTTTGTGCAAATACATTGGCATAATCGATATCCATACGGAAAGTATGAAGAGGCACACGGCCTTGCTTGAATTCCTCGCTACGCGCTATTTCAGCTCCGTTCAGACGACCACTCAATTTGATCTTGATACCTTCTGCACCCATCCGGAGGGCAGAGGCGATCGCCATCTTGGTAGCACGTTTGAAGTTGATACGATTTTCGATCTGGCGTGCAATAGTATCGCCTACGATCATTGCATCCAGTTCAGGGCGGCGGATCTCGAGAATGTTGATCTGCACATCATCCTTGCTCGTCAGTTTCTTCAACTCTTCCTTGATACGATCCACTTCACCACCACCTTTACCGATAATGATACCGGGCTTGGAGGTATGGATGGTAATGATCAGTTTACCCAGCGTTCTCTCAATAACGATCTTGGAGATCCCACCCTTGTTGATACGGGCGTTCAGGTAAGTTCTGATCTTATGATCCTCGATCAGTTTGCCAGCATAATCTTTTTTGCTGCCATACCAGTTAGATTCCCATCCGCGGATGATACCTAGCCTGTTGCCGATCGGATTTGCTTTTTGACCCATGTTTATTGCTTGATACGTTAATTTATTTAGTGTCTGTTGCTTCTTTCACCGCTTTCTTTCCCTTCGTTGCGGCAACGGTTTCCTTCGTGTCTACTATTACAGTAACGTGGTTGCTGCGTTTGCGCACACGGTAGCCACGTCCCTGAGGTGCAGGACGCATTCTCTTCAATGTCCGGGCACCATCCACGAAGATGGTCTTCACCACCAGCTGGCTCTCATCACCACCATCATTCTTCTGCTTCCAGTTGCTGATAGCACTCAATACGAGCTTACGCAAAGGAACTGCAGGGTGTTTGGAATTATGCTCCAGTTCAGCCAACACCTTTTCTACTTTCTGACCACGGATGAGGTCGGCAAGCAACCGCATCTTGCGGGGCGATGTCGGATAATTTCTCAGTTTTGCTACTGCTTCCATTTTATAAGTTTTGAGTTCGATGGCAATAACCCGGATCAGGCTACCGCTACCGACTGTTGATGTTATCCTTCTTTTTTAGAGTGTCCTTTGAACTGGCGGGTCGGGGCAAACTCACCCAACTTATGACCTACCATGAATTCTGTTACATATACCGGGATGAACTTGTTACCATTGTGCACGGCAAAAGTATGGCCGACAAAATCAGGGGAAATAGTGGAACGACGGCTCCATGTCTTGATAACACCCTTTTTGTTCTTCCCTTCATTGATAGCAACAATCTTCTTCTCGAGATGTGTTGCTATATAAGGACCTTTTTTAATCGAACGACCCATGATATGACGTTGTTTTATTAATAGTTTAATTACTTAGCGAGCTTGTTGCCATTCTTACGTTGAATGATCATCTTATCGCTTCCCTTACCCTTAGTACGTGTCTTAAGACCTCTCGAGTACTGACCATTCCTGCTGCGGGGCTGGCCACCTGAGGCCTTACCTTCACCACCACCCATCGGGTGATCTACAGGGTTCATCGCTACACCACGTGTTCTTGGCTTGATACCCTTCCACCTGTTACGGCCTGCTTTACCCATGCTTTCCAGGAAGTGATCGCTGTTGCTTACCACACCTACGGTAGCATAGCAATTGATCAGCACCTTACGAAGTTCCCCGGAAGGCATCTTCAGGATCGCATATTTCTCTTCTTTATTCGTCAACTGGGCCGAGGAGCCGGCACTACGGGCCAACTTACCACCCTGACCAGGCTGCATCTCGATATTGTGAACATTCGTACCGAGCGGCATATTCTTCATCGGCAGCGCATTCCCGATCTCGGGTGCCACGCCTGCTCCGCTTTCAACGGTAGCACCAACATGCAATCCCTGCGGAGCGAGGATGTAGCGCTTCTCATTATCGGTAAAGTTCAACAGCGCGATGAATGCGGTACGGTTTGGATCGTACTCGATAGACATAACCGTTGCAACACCTTCCTTATTCCTCTTAAAATCTACGATACGGTATTTCTTCTTATGACCACCACCCCGGTAGCGCATGGCGCGACGGCCATCGGAATTACGGCCACCTGTTCTTGGCTTGGGTTCCACCAAAGTCTTCTCAGGTACATTGGTAGTCACCTCTGCATATGCATTACCGATTCTCCAACGGGTACCGG
>DATHKS010000626.1:0-4989 GCA_035488975.1 Chitinophagaceae bacterium
TGGGAATTCTCTATATTTCGCTGAGTTGGGGATTGATGATGGATATGGTGGGTATCCACCATATTAACTTCAACGGCGAAGGGGTGATCATGAAAAGATTCTATGAGTTGCCGGTCATGATCATTATTTCCATCTGGATCAACGATACGATGGCCTATATCGTGGGCTCACTCATTGGGAAGACGCCGCTATCGAAGATCTCACCCAAGAAGACCTGGGAAGGGACCATCGGGGGCGTGATCCTGAGCGTGGTGGTGGTCGGGTTGATCGCTTATTTCTTTATCGATCCACAGATCGATTTTCTTCTTTTGTTCATGTCGATCTCTGCCATTGCCGCTATAACCGGTACCATCGGCGATCTTCTCGAATCCAAACTGAAGAGAATGGCCAATGTGAAGGACTCGGGGAGGATCATGCCCGGGCATGGAGGTTTCCTCGACCGGTTCGATTCGTTATTGATTGCAGTCCCCTGTGTGTGGGTGCTGGTGAAACAATTAGCCAATTTGGCAATTTGACAATTCGATAATGTGATAATGATCCTTGCTAGGTCAGGCGTTACGAATCTGAGCACGCCACATTATCGAATTGCCAAATTATCAAATTATCAAATTGATCAATTGTCTTTTATCTTTGCCCTTCAAATTTCAACCCAATGACCATACATAAAGAAGGTGCGGCGACCATCGCCATCACGGTGATCGTAGTTGCCGCTATCAACCTCCTTTCATTTTATTTCTTAAGTTTCGAGATCCCATGGCTTACCGCGTTGATATCTATTGCAACGCTTGGGTTGCTGCTCTTTATGATTTCCTTCTTTCGCATCCCTAAGCGAACGATGACCGTTGCTGAAAATGCGATCATCGCCCCCGCGGATGGAAAGGTGGTAGCCATTGAAGAAGTGGATGCGGATGAATACTTCACCGACCGCCGTATACAGGTATCCATTTTCATGAGTCCGCTCAATGTCCACGTTAACCGTAACCCCATTGGCGGAGAGGTTGTGTACAACCAATATCACAAGGGCAAGTACCTGGTGGCATGGCATCCGAAGTCATCGACCGAGAATGAACGGCATACAAATGTTTTCCGTAAGAATGGAAAGGAAGTGCTGACCAAACAGATCGCCGGTGCGTTGGCAAAACGGATCGTGAATTACCTGAAGACCGGGCAGCAGGTAAAGCAAGGGGAAGAGATGGGATTCATCAAATTTGGCTCAAGGGTCGACCTGTTATTACCGCTCGATGCAAAGATCAAGGTGAAGATCGGCGACAAGCCGTTGGGTGGAGTGACGGTGGTGGCGGAATGGTGACAAGCCAATTAGCCAATTTGATAATTTGGTAATGTGCCAATGATCCTGGTCAGTAAAGGCATTTCGAATCGGAGCACGCTCAATTGGCACATTTGCACATTGACGAATTTGCACATTGCTTAATTGTCAAATTGCTCAAAAGATATCCTCCAGCTCTTTCAGCGTCTTCACCGTGTACGTCGGCTGTAGCTTCGTCTCGATATTCACATGATTGACGAACACCTGGTCCATCCCCACATTTATCGCTCCCTGGATGTCTACTTCCAGTGTATCTCCCAGCATGATGCTGTTAGCGGCCGTGGCATTTGCCTTCCCGAATGCGTATTCGAATATCTCCCTATTAGGCTTCAGGCTGTTTGAACCCTCGGAGGTGATCACCTGGTTGAAGAAAATATCAAGCCCCGAATACTTCAGTTTGCTATGCTGCACCTTCTCGAATCCATTCGTGATCAGGTGGAGTTCGTAGCCCTTGTCTTTCAAATAATGCAATATCTCCTTTGTATGCGGGAATAAAAGGGTTCGCGTGGGCAGGAGTTCCAGGAACAGCACGTTCATCTGTTGGGACAAGGCCTCGTCTGCTATCTTGAAATCGAGTAGTGCCAGGCGCATGCGCTTTATGCGTAGCTCGTCCTGCTTGATGAAGCCCTTGCGGTATCTTTCCCAAAGCATCTCGTTATGCACGAGATAGTTCCTGTAGAAGAGTTCGAAATCGTGGACGCCTCTTGCCCCGAGCTGGAGTTGGTCATGCAATGTCTCCAGGGTAGCACGGGCATTCGCCTCAAAATCCCATAGGGTGTGATCCAGGTCGAAGAAAAGGTGACGGTACCGGGCCGGTGTATTCTTTTTGCTAAACATTCTTTCTCATTCCAGGTTAAGTTTGCAAATTACAGAACTAAATCGCATATATGGACACGAACAACGCGGCAGGCAGGGTTCTTAACGTGATGGTAACAGGCGCCTCGCGGGGTATCGGGAATGCCATTGCGGATATTTTTGCCGCCAACGGACATCAGTTGTTCCTGACCAGCCGCAACGATATTGCATTGTATAAGGCCGTGGAGGTACTGATGGCAAAGCATCCTGCTGCAACTATCTATGCCAGGCCATTCGATCTTTCCGAGAAGGACCAGGCAAAACAGGCCGGCGAGTGGGTGCTCGGTCTCGGTATCATCCCGGATATTCTCGTCAACAATGCGGGAACCTTTGAACCGGGTGGTGTGCAGAATGAGCCAGAGGGCACACTGGAAAGCCAGCTCGCCACCAATCTCTATAGCGCCTATCATCTCACACGGGCGCTGCTTCCTGCTATGATCCAGCAGGGATCAAACCCTGCATTGGCCAGGCATATCTTCAACATGTGCTCCATTGCCTCCCTGAAGGCCTATCACAATGGCGGAGCTTATAGCATTAGCAAATTTGCATTGTATGGATTCTCCCGGAACCTGCGCGAGGAAATGAAGCCGTATGGAATAAAAGTGACGGCCGTTCTCCCCGGGGCTGTTATGACGGATTCCTGGAGCGGATTCGACAACCGGGAACGACGCATCATGGAAGCGGAAGATATCGCGAAGATGGTATTCGCTTCCTCCCAACTATCTCTTCAGGCCTGCGTGGAGGATATATTGATCCGCCCGCAGAAGGGAGACCTGTAACCAATTAACCCGGTTTCGACCCTGTTATCTATTTTCGGATATTGTTAGCAAGCATGGGCTTATTTTTATTTTTCCATTGAAATGAAGCGCCTTCTTCTCATATCGATCCTTACAGGGACATTGAAAGTCCTCGCGGCACAGGTGGCCTTCACCACTCTTGTGACGCAGGGTCCGGTGGTTGCCGGCGAATCCTTCCAGGTGCAATACGTACTGGATAATCTTGGTAAGGACGACGAATTCTTCCCGCCCGATTTCAGGAATTTCAAGTTTGTCAGCGGCCCCAATTTCTATGATGCATCCGCCTATGGCGCCGACGGCCCCAGGAAATTAAAGAATGTCGTGTACACGCTCGTCGCGTTGAAGCCGGGAAAATTCATTGTGCCCGGCGCCAGCGCACGCATCAATGGACAAATGATGCGGAGCGATAATGCGCTCGTGGAAGTGATCAGTAAGGAAGATGCGATTGCAAAAGGAATACTGCAGGGCATCCACCGCCCGGATGGCGAGTATTCGCTCGATCCCGGTGAAGATCCCTATGATAAGATGCGGAAAAATCTATTCCTGAGGATACTGGTCGATAAGAAGGACTGCTACGTTGGGCAGCCCATCACAGCCACCTTCAAGTTATATTCCAGGTTGCATTCAAAGTCGGATATTGTCAAGAACCCGGGTCTGTATGGTTTCACTGTCCAGGATATGATCGGCCTGAATGACAACCTCACCTCCAATGAGAAAATAAACGGGAAGAACTTCGATGTTCATACAATCCGCAAGGTGCAATTGTATCCCTTGCAGGCGGGCTCCTTCACCATCGATCCGATGCAGGTGCAGAATAAGGTCGATTTTTCCAAGAGCACTGTCCACGACAAAACGGAACAGGAGATCATTGAAGGCGTTGTTCCGGAAACCATCGATACCCAGGTAAACAATAAAGCCGTATTCGAGAATTCGATGAGTACCGAACCGGTCGTCATACATGTGAAGGCGGTGCCGTCCATCAACAGGCCGGCGGAATACAATGGGGCTACCGGTAAATTTTCCATTGCTACAACATTGTCGAAACGGGAACTGGCGAAGAATGAAGAGGGCGACCTGGTCATCACGATTACCGGGAAGGGCAATTTTACCCAGCTCTCCGCTCCATCTATTCAATGGCCGGCGGGTATCGAGGGATTCGACCCCGTGGTAACCGACTCGCTCGACTATACCCAGGCGCCATTGAAGGGAAAGAGAATGTTTCGCTTCAGGTTTACTTCGTCGAAGGCGGGAAAGTATGGCCTACCTGTTGTTCGGTTCGCCTATTTTGATCCGGATAGCAATCATTTCAGGTCGCTGGTCACTTCTCCACTTACTGTCATTATCGATAATAAGGAAAATGCACATCAGGCCGTTAAGGCAAATGTTCCCATGGCAGGCAGGCACCGGCTTCGCCCGGTGATATGGATAGGCGCGCTCGTGCTATTGATAACTCTTGCAGTCGGCGTGATGAGACTACGCCAGCGGAGCAAACAGATGCCGGCGCCGGGGAAAATGGAAAGGACGGCGACATTCACCAGTGCTGCAGATGCATTGCGGCCGGCAATGTCCCTCGAAGAGTCGTCGGACAAGATCTTCTATACGGTCTTGCGCAGATGTATATGGGATTTCTTTACCCCATACCTGGGACTGGCAGGCAGCGCAATGAACAAGAACAACCTGTCGCTCGCGCTCGCGCAACGCAGGATCGGGAATGAACATAGGGAAGATATACTGGCGATACTGCAACTATGCGAAACGGGGATCTTCACCGAAGCCGATATTGCAAGCGATAAGCGTTCATTGTTGAAAAGGACGACGATGGTACTTGATTCGATCGGCAATGAGTTGGCGGCCCAGGTAAAGTGAACCGGATGTCAACCGGATGTCAACCGGATGTCAACCAGATGTCAACCAGATGTCAACCAGATGTCAACCAGATGTCAACCAGATGTCAACCAGATGTCAACCAGATGTCAACCAGATGTCAACCAGATGTCAACCAGATGTCAA
>DATHKS010000627.1:0-7918 GCA_035488975.1 Chitinophagaceae bacterium
AATGATCTCGCCAATGACGAGATACGCCTCTTCATCACCCGCAATGAAGTGGCGGCAACGCAGGAGTTCTTCCGGGACAACTACGAGATCATCCCTAATCTGAAGTTGGGTATTGAGAAGAGTCTTCAACTAATTCTCGACCATCACACAGAGGACTATAGCATACGCTCGCACAAGAAGGAGCTGATCAGCGCCGTGCTCTTGCGGATACTGCGGCTGATGATCAGTACGAAACCAGACTTCAGGCAGGGCGGTATCATCGTCACGCTGCTGGTGCCTAATATCTATACGCAGCACGATGTATTCGAGATGCTCAACGAATTAAGGGTGCGCACCCCGGACCTGCTTTCTTCCCTCGGTATAGAAGAACGCCAGCTTTATATAGAATACGAGACGATATCCGAAAGCGATGCCGCCTTCATGGGCTACCAGCAGACACACTCCGCCGAGGCGAGGCTGTCCAATGGAGAGATGGCCCTTGTGGTGGATTGCGGCAAGGGAACCACGGATATCTCCATCGTAATGGCCGATGACAATGAGAATTATTCCAGTTTCTTCCGGACCGGTTTCGCCGGCGCGGGCAATGTACTTTCCTATGCATTCGTGGAAGATTTCATTACCCTGGTATTGCGCGCTATCCCCGGCAACAATGAAATATCGGTCAAGGATTTCATCACCCGGCAGATGCTCGATCAAAACCTGACGGTGGATGTGCTGAACTTCCTTCAATTCATAGAGGCGCAGAAGAAGAAATACAACCTCTTTCAATCGATAAGCACCGAGTCTTTTTCCGCACTCGCCGAACAGTCACTGAGCACGGAGCGCTCCATCGGCAATCTCCATAAGGACCAATCGACACTCCTGCAGTACGCGGAAAGTATTCTGCGGGACCGTAACATCCGCTGGGACGAGGAAGTGACCGGCCTCATCGGTAAGGCGAGGGAATGCATCGTTCATTGTATCATCGCCAGTATCCGCGATGTGATCACGAAGGATATCAAGAAGAGAATAAAGGTGGTGATGCTGAGCGGGCGCGCCTTCTACTTCGACGATCTCCGCCAGAACCTCGAGCAGGAGCTCAGGAAATTATTGGGTGATGGGATCCGGATCAATATCATCCCCGGCGGACGGTCGCTTAATAATAAGAACGTTGCCCTGCATGGCGCCTTCAGCGGCGCCTATAAGATCACGGACTTTACAGGCATCCCTATTGATCAGAAGGAAGGACTCGCAAGGAATAATGATGTTCTTAATAATAATAATTTCCTCTATCGCGGCATCAAGATCGAACCGGGCAATGATATTTTGTACAATACCTCGATCGTACGAAGAAATAACCAGCAGTTGAAGGCCTTCAAGAATAAGACGGTGGATATTTATTTCACACGTGATAATATCTATCTGCGTCTCATGGAGAATCAGAAAGTGAAGGACGTCCGTTCTCTCTACAGTATCCTCACTTCGAGCGCGGAGGTCTATTCGCCATTGCAGGACATGAAGGCTATCTCGATGTTCCCCGGTTTCAATGGGGAGCTGGCATCCATCGGCACTATTTACAATGATATGATCCGGGAGAACGAGACCGCATCGTTGCAACCGGTAAAGAAGAAGAGCGGCATACTTCAATTCTTTCAATTCTAACCTCGATACTATGAGATATCTTTTTATATTTATCGCCTGTTCAATCATGCTCACGGCCGGCGCGCAGCAGCTCCGGATCGTTGATACGCTGTCGGCATCGGAAAGGACAACGCGTAATCCTATCCTCCTCCGGGCGGAACTGGATTCTCTTATTGCCGTGTATGGCCCTGCGCCTTCCAAACTGGCAATACAGCCGTCGACGGTCCAGGCGGAAAGCAAGTGGCCACTGTATGCGGCGCTGGGTGGAATTGTAGCGTTGCTGATCATCGCATCGCTGCTATACTTTCTCCTGCGCAGCCAACAGAGATCCACCCGCACCATTCATATACTTCATAAGCAGGTCAAACACCTGGATGGATTGGTGTCGGCCGTCGATAGCGCCGGTCACCAGGTTGCCAGCCTTTCAAAAGGAAAGAATGGCGCGGCGGCCCCGGAGAAGAAGATACAATACCTCACCGCGCAACTGGACCAGGCGCGAAAATCGGTAGAGGAGTTCGAAGGTCTCAAGCAGCAGATGACGCAAGTGTATAAACTCCGTAACTACCCCGGTTTCTCCAAGGAAAAAACAGAGATACATGTGTTGAAGGATATGCTGGAAACGGAACGCTCGGTGGCGCTCTATGCCTACGAGCATTTCCTGAAGCCGGTGATTGCCGTGGCCGATGCCAACAAGAATAATCCCGCAAGGATCTCGCCACAGGAAAGGGAGAAGATGCTCGATCTATTGATATCGCTCGGCCTCCTGTACAGTGAATATCTCTATCTCCGTGTCAGCGATCTTGCCGTTGGCGGAAATATCGTTGAACGTATCGCCTCTTTTAAGAATGGCCATGTGATAGACCTTGCTCTGTTGAAGGAGTTGAATACGGATCATGGAAGCAGGGCGTTGGCGCTGAGGATCGCGTTGGATAAAATGGGTATTCACCGTCTTTCTTACCCGGTCTTCGAGGAGACCAATCTCAATCTATCATAACGAAAAATGCTGAAACTTCTCACCAGTCTCACCTTCCTTTATCTCTTTGCCATCGTACTGCTGCTCGGGTATGGGTGGTTCTATTATAAGAGGTTTAAGAGATCCGCTTCGCCGCGTAAGAGTTTCGCACTCGTCTTCCTGCTTATCTGCACGGCATGCATCGCCTTTCTCTGGATCAATATCCAGGCGCCCCTGCGCCTTCAGACCTTCAGTAATCTCGATCATCATTTTATCCGCCAGGATGGATTTCTAGTCAACCAGTCCATCGACCTCGGAAGAGCGGATACCATCAATACAGACAATGCCGCTTATAACAGTTTCCATTTTTCCCGCAAGAATGGCGCGGTCACGCTGCAATCGGAGTACTCCGAAGAGCCATTCTATCTCAGCGGTGAAAAGGGTTATCGCATCATGTCCGTCAATTATCCTGCTACAGGGCATAGCCTTTCCCTTGTTACGGAAGGCCGGAAGATCGCAGTGGCCGTTTCTGGGGAAAATTCCTTCCGGGTAACGATCGGTGACAGCAGCTATGAAAAGGATATGACGCTGCGAAAGGCATCGACGGCATGGAATGTTTTCCGCGATGACGATGCCTTCATCAATTCCGATCATTATACGAATGCAGGCGTCACGGAATGCCTTCGGAATATCCTGTTCCTGCGCGACGATGTCTCCAGGCAGGAAGGAGGCGAACTGAAGTTTTTCCTTTCAGCCCGCCTATTCAATTACGCGCGGCAGGTTAGCTATGATGGTAAAATGATTTCCCCCGCCGATCAGCGATTCAGCGCCGCCATACCCGATGGGAGTTCTTTTGCGTGGGGACTCGGTTTTCTCGATAACAACCGCAACCAATACCGCACAGAGTATAGAGGTAAGGATAGCTTTCTCCTGTTGAATAAATACCCGGTCGCTTACCCGCTCACGGAGGAAGACCGGCAGGACTGGAGCCGTCATAGGGTAAGCAAGTTCCTGGTAGGAGATCCGCTGGCCATCCAGGATGTGCCGCTGGTATTCCGGGAGGGCTTCATGTTCTCATCTTTGTCAGATGCACGGACCAATTCTTTTTCACCCGTATTGCTCAGCTATGAGAAGGGCGCGAAGAATGATCCGCTGGATTTGGTTGCGCACAGGATCGACCGGCCCGCAAGACCGATACCGATGAACGATGGAAAGCTACTCTTGCCCGCCGTTTCAGGCAGTTTCAGTTGGCAGTTCTCCGTGTATAATACATACGAATGGGACTTTGGGTCCATGCTGCTGTCTGCTTCTTCGTGGCAAAGACTTTTATTCGGCAGCCTGCTGTTCTATTTCGTAGCCGTTTTCCTGACGGCGCTGATCCGCCCTTCTCGTAAACAAAGCTGGGTGTGGCAGGTATTGAGTTGCGTCACGATCATTCTTCTCACCACGAGGTATTTCCTCTACTGGCGGTATAAGAGTTTCCCGCCCTACGAAGGAATGGATCTTCCCTCGCAACAACAATTGCAAAGCCTCAGCAATTTCCTCATCATCGTCTTCTCTACAATAGTATTGGGCATCATCTTCGGTGCGGGTGCGTTTCGTTATCTGTACCAGTTGTTAGCAAAGAAACGACTGCAGGGAAATTCAATTTCATCCAATGGCTCCATTAGCGCTGACGAAAAATGGAATACCTTATTGACAAAAAATTTTTCCTTTATCTCAAAGGTCGGGAAGAGAGTATGGTTCTTCGGCGGATGGTTATTCATTCTCCTCGCGGCAGGATCGGTTGCCGCCATCAATCATTTCGATGCGGGCGTTTGCCGCCACCTCGCCATCGGGCTTATACTTGCTTATTTCTTTTTCCTTTTCATTTCCTATAAATATTCACCACTCGTTAGCTCCTCGGAAAGGAGTTGGTGGCATCTTGCTACCGGGAAACTGCTTGACATCGTAATCAATAACCCGGTTAAGATCCTGTTATCGGTCAGCCTGCTGGCGCTGTTTGTATTTATCGATATCGGGTTCGCCATCGTATTTCTCAATTTTCTTTTATTCAACGAGGCATTTCTCTGTATCAACTATGGCATCGCCGGCCTCTCCGCAGGAGGGAGGAAGAACGCCGGTACATTCGCCTTGCTGGGCGCCGCATACCTCGTACTTTTCATCTTCAACCTGCTGTATGCGCCATTCGTCTTTAAATTTTTCCTGGAACTTCCTCCCGCCGCTTATATCGCCGGATACTTCGTCTTCGCGATTATCATAGCCTATACTATCACCCGGTTGCTTGCGCGATTAAGCAGGGCTAAAAGAAATATGGCGGGTCTTGTCTCGGCTGCCTTGTTATTCGCCGTTTGTTTCTTCTTCTTTCCCAAGGAAAGGATACTCGATAAGGCGGCGATGACCAAATACCGGATCGATGTGCTGGCCACTCCCGTGGACAAGGCCATACAGGCGGCATACGCGGAGGGGAAGACCTATGAGCCCGTTATCCGCGCTGCACAGAACCAGTGGTTCATCAACACCTTTATTTATGAGGCGCATAACCCGGCCGTTCAATCGGCGGGCTTCAATCTCCTGCCGCATGCGCCGCAGAACAAGGGCGCGAAGTATAATGCGCAGGCTACGGATCTGGTGACAAGCCGGTTCTTCATAGCGGAGCATGGCAAATGGTCCGTTCTATTGTATGTCCTCATCCTGTTGTTGCCCGTGATCATGCTGGCCTCATTCTATAAACTTTACCCGGATTTTACCAATCGTGTCAACTCTAACTACCCGTCGGTGACGGCCGGTTTCTCATTGTTGAATTATCTTCTCATCACGGCATTGCTGGTAATACTTGCCGCAACGGGCCGCTATATCTTCTTTGGCCAGGACCTTCCGTTTGGAAGCATTCTGAGCAAACAATCCATCCTGTTCCCGTCCGTGATCCTGCTTGCTACTGTGTTCCTCTTCAAGCGCGTTCCACTCGAACACTACGCCAATCGAAGGAAGATAGTGCCCGGCATGACGGTCTTCTTTCTTCTTGCAGGACTCCTGTTTTTCGTGAAGCCGTTATTCAATAAGAACAAGGAATTCGGCATCGCCGATCTCTCGAAGGAATTGGATGTGTACATCCGGCAGGATATTCAACCGGTGCTTGATCACTTCGATACGTCGAAGGTCACACGGCATTTACCGGCCCGCATGAAGGACGCGTTGTTCGCAGACTCGCTGAGAAAAATGATAGCGTCCGGATTCTTTAGCAACACCAATAAGTTCTTTACAAGCGAACTGATCGCATACAGCCGCTCCGGCTTCGCGCGGCATCTCGATCAGCGGAGGATACTCTACCTGGACCTGAACGGGGGACTGCAACTCTCGGTGAATCCGAATTACTTCAGGGTGGAGGCTCCGCCACATCTGCAGCAACTATGGACGGGTAACGTGTATGGCGATACTTCCGTGTACCATGTTTCATTATGGAATACCGGCGATGGTTTGCTCATCGAGCGTGAACTGAGCGAGGCGGCCGGGAAACTAGAGGCGCCTCTCACGAAGGGGATGACGCTTTCGCTTTACAATAATGCCCTGCACTTGCTGAACCTGTCGGTAAACGCGATCGACATTAAAGAAGGGCGCACTACCTACCGGTTGAATGCTGGTGATAGCCTGCGCATGAACAACCCGATGCGGATCACGCTGGTGGATATTTCCACGGGTGTGGAAAGCATACTCGTGACAGAGCCGGGTGCATTCATGCGCAATTTCTATGTCAATGGCAGCCGTTTCTATGAATATCCCATGAACAGCGGTTTCAACTGGGCCAGGAATTTTGCCGAGTCGATCTCATCAGAATATAC
The DNA here is from genome assembly GCA_035488975.1 of Chitinophagaceae bacterium. Lineage (GTDB taxonomy): Bacteria > Bacteroidota > Bacteroidia > Chitinophagales > Chitinophagaceae > DATHKS01. Next base: position 6,412 of record DATHKS010000627.1, read on the forward strand.
TTCCGCCGGCAGCATACACCGGAATGCCTTCGTTTCCCTTGATGCGGAGATAATGGATTCATTGTCGCTGAGGATCTCGCACATGATGCTCCGCGATACATCTTATAAGAAGGATGCGGAGTATGGAATCTGCATTGCCGATGGAAATGGGCGCCTGATAGCGTTGTCCGATTTCATAAAAGAAATGAAGAGACCGGATCCCAATGACAAGCTCGCCTACAACAAGGCAATAGAAGGCGAGAATGGCTGGGTATCGCAATCCTTGTTGCGGAAGCAGATCGGCAACCTGAACCTGCTGCGGATGAATCCGGGCCCGGGATCAACATTGAAGCCGATCGTATTTTCAGCTATTGCCTCGCAGCTCAATCTCGACTGGGACCTGTTTGCCACGGAAGGCTTCTCGGAGAAACAACATTTCTATGGCTCGGAGAAAGTGCCTGAATACGATTTCGAAAAGAATAACGGGAAAATAGCGAAGATCGAAGACTACCTGAAGTTCTCCGACAACTACTACCATTCGAATGTGCTGCTCCTCGGCTCGTACCCGAAGCAGGCATTCGCCTCGCTGCTGCAGAAGGATTTCGTGAATCAGAAGCCTGGCACCGGTTTCCACTGGCCCTATTTCTCCTATGACGGGAATACCTACTGGCTGGATGGCTTTCAACACTGGCCTTCATATAGCAACGGCGAGTCAAATTTCGGATCGGACAGTTCCTTTACTTCGATCGGGTTGCTGAGAAACTTCGGTATCTACACGCGAACGACGGATAAGAGTTTCGATATGTTCGGCCAGCGGTACGACTCATTGCTTTTCCTGGATGCCTATCATAAATCCGGGTTCATCCTGCCTGAGTATGGGCTGTTCGATCAATATGGTTCAACGATCAACCACCGCAATCCCTACGATCTTTTCACGAGTTGCTTCAGGGGGCATGTGAAAGGAAGCAGCCAGGTACTGATAGCTCCTGCGAAAATGGTGGAGGCGTATGGCAAAATGGTCAGCCAGAATGAACACTACGCACTGACACTCGATCCGTATGCACAGGGAAAGGATTTTTCTCCCTTCTATGTGGATGAGGCGATCTCCTACAATCATTACCTCGATGTGATGCGGGAAAATGTATTTGCCGGAATGCGCGAAGCATTGTTCAATGGAACTGCAGGAAGGCTGGGAAGTATGCTGGAGAACGGCTCACCCTATTATTACTATGGTAAAACAGGAACCACGGGTGACGACGAATTAAAGAGCAAGTCGAAGCTCTTTGTAGTGGTGATCTCTTTGAAGGATATCAGTCAACCGGATTTCAATTTCAGGAAGAACCGTTTCTACACCATTTATTTCACGTCGCAGGCAGGGCCTGCCAAGCAGAATGAGGAGTTTCAGGCAGAGATCATTCGATATATAGAGGAGACTTCGGCATTTAAGAAATACATGAAGGAATAAACGTGAATCGTGAATCGTCAATCGTGAATTGCACACACTAATTGATTGAAGAAACATTGCGTA
>DATHKS010000628.1:0-4198 GCA_035488975.1 Chitinophagaceae bacterium
TCTCTCACCCGGCGATTCCATGACGATCCCACCGGGAACGCCGCATCACTTCTTCAATGCCTCCAATGAAAAGATCGTCTGTCATGTGAAGTTCACGCCGGGGCATTCGGGATTCGAGAAGGGGCTTGCCATCGGCTACGGACTTGCGGCAGACGGCCTTACCGATAAAAAAGGGCGTCCGAAGAAGTTCACACACTTAGCGCTCGTCATTTCCCTCACCGATACGCGTCCTTCGGGATTCCTGGGTTTGCTGATGCCGATTTTTTCCTGGATAGCAAAGAAAGAAAGGAAGAAGGGAACCGAAGAAATGCTCCTGGAAAAATATTACTACCAATAAGAATTACTAAATCATTCCTGTAAATAAATAGTATGAACAATCCAATTTTAGATGTCGTGATAGTGGGCGCCGGTCCCGCCGGCCTTAGCTCGAGTTATTACCTGAAGAAAAATAAGATCACTCATGTCGTATTCGAACGGGGAAGGATCGCCGAATCATGGCAGTCGCAGCGCTGGGAGTCCTTTAAATTGAATACGACGAATAAGCTGAACCTTCTTCCGGGTGATCAATGCAGCATGGAAGATGCCGATGGATTTGCAACGGCGACCGAATTCATTTCCACGCTCAGGCGATACCAGGCAAGCAATCAATTGCCGGTTGTAGAGAATGCAATAGTGCTTTCGATAGCGAAGAGAGAAGGATCCGAGATATTCGATATCATGGTTTCCATGCACGGACACATTGAGAATTTCAGAAGCAGGCAGGTGATCGTAGCATCGGGCATTATGAATAAGATCAGTCTGCCCGCATTGGCAAATACGATCTACCCGGCGATCCGGCAGCTTCATGCTGGTGAGTATGAAAGCGCGGACAAGCTTCCTCCCGGGGCAACCCTGGTAGTCGGCAGTGCGCAATCAGGTTGCCAGATCACTGCGGACCTGTTGGCCGCCGGAAGAAAAGTTTTCTTATCGACCAGTAAGGTGGCGCGTGTACCCAGGAGATACCGGGGAAAGGACGTGATGGATTGGTTGAGACAAACCGGGTTCTTCGATCGTCCTGCGGGCGAGGCAAAAGATCCGGGTATGGTTGGCATGAAGGCCCCGCAACTGGCAGGCGGCAGCAAGACGATCAGCCTGCAGGAACTGAGGGCAAAGGGCGCCACCCTCCTCGGCAAACTGAGATCTGCGGATGGGCGACAGATCGTGTTCGAAGATGACCTCGGCGCCAATATGGCTTTCGCCGATGGATTCTCACAAATGGTAAAGGGCATGATAGATGATTTCATTCAGCAACGGGAAATAGATGCACCTGCGGCAGTGGTTGAGCAGGCTGATATACCCGTGGGGCAGGATGGCCACTCCGAAACTATCACCGCGCTCGACCTGGCTGAAAGGGGCATCACCTCCATCATTTGGGCAACGGGGTTCACCGGTGACTTAAGTTATTTGGATCTCCCCGTATTCGATGAACGTGGCAAACTCATTCACGAGAATGGGATAGCCGCCGTGGAAGGATTGTATTTCCTGGGAATGCCCTGGCTTCGGGCATTGAAGTCTTCCATCCTTTTCGGCATAGTGGAAGATGCCATGTTCATCAGCGAACGGGTACGAGCCTTCAGGGAAATGCGCATTGGGTTGCCTTTCTGTCCCTAAGCCTTTTTTTGTATTTTGAACCACGAAGGCACAAAGGACACAAAGAGATACAAGAAAACAATTTGATAATTTGGCAATTTGATAATGGGGCGTGCTCCGATTTGTAATGGCTATTCCAATTAGGATCATTATCAATTGCCAAATTGCCAAATTATCAAATTATCAAATTGGCTAATTGATTTCTCATCCATAAGGGTTAGGTGAAACTACGGGGACATTTTACGATCCGGCTTTACAACGCCATCCCGGCTCGGGGAAATTACCTCCTAAGTAGTATTGGCCAGGGAATAAAATTTATTTTACTTCATCACCGGTTATTACCCCACGCAATTGGACCTCATTGGACTTGTACGGCTAGACGTTTTCTACTCTTTCGACCTGGATTTTTGTCTGATGCATTCGACACGTATGACCCGGAACTGAATTTTTCATTCCACCTCTGAAGTATGCAAGGCTCGTAAACCCTTTTGCAATGTCCACCAATGGTGTCATGAAGCGCGTTCAAAGCGAAAACAAATTCTTTCGTCCCGGTAAGAAGGCCCCGGCCTGGCCAAGGCTGACGGAATATCTCGCCTCGACTAATTGTGTACCCGGCTTTCCCTCCGTACTTCTCGCCGATCATGTTCCCTGTAAAGAAGAATTTGCCCACCTGGTAGCCGATGATCTGCTCTCCGGTCAGGCAAAGAGGCCTTTCATCATCGCACTTCACAATGCCGATCCCGGTAGCATGGACGATTGCTGGAGCCTGCTCGGCCATGGCATTTCGGATATTATCCAATGGGAAGAGGAGGACGAGCTGATCGACTTCCTGAAATCCTTTTATCTCCGTCACCAATCCCTTCTCGAGATACTCGGGTCGCCATTGGTAAAAGACAATCTCATAGGAGAAAGCTCGCGATGGACAAGATTTCTCTCTGAGGTCATTGAGGCTACCATGTTCTCACAGGCATCTCTTCTATTGATCGGCCAATCGGGCACGGGCAAGGAATTGCTATCCCGCCTCATTCATACATTGGATAAAAGGGAAGACAAGAAGAAGTTGATCATTGTCGATTGCACAACGATCGTTCCCGAACTCTCCGGCAGCGAACTCTTCGGCCATGAACGAGGATCATACACCAACGCCGTTTCTTCCCGGGAGGGAGCGGTTGCCCTGGCGAATGGAGGAACCCTCTTCCTCGACGAGATAGGAGAACTTCCGCTTAACCTGCAGGCCGAGCTGCTGCGTGTATTGCAAGAAGGGACCTACAAGAAGGTAGGAAGCAATGCCTGGCAGAAGACAAGTTTCCGCCTGGTTTGTGCAACGAATAAAGACCTGCGAAGCTTAATTGCCGAAGGAAAGTTTCGGCAGGATCTCTATTTCCGTGTCGCGGACTGCGAATTTGCCGTTCCCTCACTCGATCAGCGGAAGGAAGATATTCCCTTGCTCGTACATACTTTTCTCGGCAAACTTTTTACGGTAGAACAATGCCCGAAGGTAGATAAGCTGGTGATGGATTACCTGGTGCGGCGTGACTATCCGGGCAATGTCCGCGAGTTAAAACAATTGGTTCAACGGATCGCGTTGAAGCATGTCAGTCATAACAAGATCACGATCGGCGAGGTACCGGTGAATGACCGCGCGTTATTAAATGCGGCAGACCGGCCCACAGACGAACCCGATAGTATAAAAGTGCTGATACGTCATGCGTTGCAGGCAGGCGAGGACTGGTGGAACCTGAAGACCCGGATATCAGAGACCGCCATCCAGGTGGCGCTCGATCTCGAAGGCAATAACAAGCAAAAGGCGGCGGAGCGGTTGGGTGTGGATGTCAGGACTGTGCAGCAGTATGTGCGGAGGAAGGGGTAGGCTGTTGGAAACGTGAATGACGCACGTGAATCGTGAAACGTCAATCGTGAATACACCCCGCTATAGGAATATTCGAATCGACCAGGACAGGACCTTAATCGATTCGAATATTCTCATCATAGAGTGTTGTATTCACGATTGACGTTTCACGATTCACGTGCGTCATTCACGATTCACGTTTCACGTGCTAGTTCCTGCTCAAAATACTTTCTTGTAACACTGGTAGATGCTATTATTATTCTTCAACTGCGCAGCCACCCAATCCCTGAGCCTCTTTACGCCTGCGGGTGTAGCGGCGCCTTGTAGGTCAATGATCTGGTTGATCTTCTGCACAGCCTCGATGGTCATATTGTCGAGCCATTGTAAGCTCTTCAATACTGAGTCGCTGCCGGAATTTGGATCGGTGAGTGTTGGATTCATGAAGTGAAGCCGCGCCCTGTTCCACTCATCCAGGTTCTGCAATTTGTTCGGGTCGTTCGCCACATTCAAAACACTCTGGCCACCGCTGATGATCCGGTCATCCACTTTCGCGTCCTGCAGTTTCGAGATAATACATTTCAGGCGTTCCCTTTGTGCCGGGTCCAGGGTCGTATTCGTTTTTAATATCTGCGTCGATTTTTTGATCACCTCGTCGAAGTCGAGCTTCCTCGGTTTTGATACCGTTGAATAAGTGAGTGTCACTTCCACGCGACGGTTGAG
>DATHKS010000629.1:0-6658 GCA_035488975.1 Chitinophagaceae bacterium
AATCGCATCCCACTTCCACACCCGATTTGTACTACTACGAGACATCCTTCGATAAATTCACCTACATCACGGAACGGACGGTGAGGGACTCGTCAGGGAAGAGCCAGGGTTATTTCTTCATCATCTCCAATCCTAAGAAATATAGCGGCGATGCATTGTCGCCTGGTCTTTTCAAGCAATACCGTGAAAATGATCCGGAGAATTCGCCCATCTATTCCTATGCGGTATATAGCCAGAATAAGCTGATCACGCTTTCCAATAAGTATCCCTTCGCCACCAGGTTGGAGGATGATGAGCCACTGCCCGGTAACAAAGAATTTACCAAGAAGATCAACGGCGACTATGATGAACTTTGGTACCATGCCGGCAACGAGAAGGTAGTGGTGATGGCCCGGAAACAGGACACGATCATCGAATCGATCACACTCTTTTCCTATATATTCTGTTCCTTCCTCTTCCTTGTATTCATCGTGCAGGTACTGTCCCTGCTCGTGAGGGCCGTATATGACTGGGAGGCCTTCAAGCGGTTCTTCCATTTCAACATCCGCAACCAGGTACACAGCACGATCATCTTCATCAGCATATTCTCTTTCATCATCATAGGGATAGCTACCATCAATTTCTTCAAGAGCCGGTACAACCGTACTAACAGCGACAAGCTCAGCCGTACCATGAATATCATGGTGAATGAAATGGAGAAACGGATAGCCAGCCACAGCACATTCGACGATGTGGTGAAGATCTACGACTCCGCCTCCAACTACGATCTCCAGAGCCTGGTAGGAGAGGTTTCGGATATCCATGGCGTGGATGTGAACGTGTACGATCTGAATGGGAATTTGCAGGTATCCTCGGAGACGAACGTGTACACGAAAGGAGTGCTCAGCAAGAAAATGGATCCCGTTGCCTTCTATTATCTCAACCGGCTCAATCTTGTGGAACACGTGCAGAAGGAACATATCGCCAACTTCTCCTATCTCAGCATCTATGCCCCGGTACGCGATGAGGATGGAAAGGAATATGCCTATCTCAGCATTCCCTACTTCACCTCGCAGCCCGAGCTGAACCAGGAGATATCGAACTTCATCGTCACGGTGATCAACCTGAATGCCTTCATCCTCCTGATCGCGGGGTTGATCGCACTCTTCATCACCAACCGCATCACGAGGTCATTCTCGGTGATCGGCGATAAGATGAAGGAAGTGAACCTCGGCAAACTGAACGAGGAGATAGCGTGGAACAGGGACGATGAGATAGGTGACCTGGTGACGGAATACAACAAAATGGTGGCGAAGCTCGGAGAAAGCGCCGCTGCCCTCGCAAAGACAGAGCGTGAAGGCGCGTGGCGCGAGATGGCGCGGCAGGTGGCCCACGAGATCAAGAACCCGCTTACGCCGATGAAGCTAAGCATACAATACCTCCAGAAGGCGATCAACAGCAACCAGCCGAATGTGAAGGAACTCTCCAGTAATGTCGCGAATACGCTCGTCGAGCAGATCGATCACCTTTCGAAGATCGCGGCAGATTTCTCGCAGTTCGCCAATATCGGGCAAACCAATATAGAGGAATTCGATCTTCACGAAGTGATACGCTCCCTCCACGAATTGTACAGGGCCGATCCGAATATAGAGTTCACGTGGCGGCCGCTCCACCGCATGGTTACCATAAATGCGGATAAGACACAGATGAACCGCCTCTTCACGAATCTCTTTGCCAATGCAGTGGAGGCCTGCGAGGGAAGGGTGTGCAAGATTTTGGTCAGTGAGGAGATACACAACGAGATACTCACCATAAGCATCCGCGACAATGGCGAAGGCATCGCACAAGACATGCAGTCGAGGATCTTCATACCCAATTTCACTACCAAGTCGTCCGGAACGGGACTCGGCCTCGCGATGTGCAAGGGAATCGTGGAGCAGGCGAAGGGAAATATCTGGTTCGAAACGAAGAAAGGCAGCGGAACAACGTTTTATGTGGAACTGCCGTTGGTGGGAGAAAGTAGAAATTAAAAATTAAAAAGTCAAAAGTCAAAAAAGCACTCAAAATTACGGAGGGTTGTATTCACGATTCACGTTTCACGATTCACGACCAGTAGTCTTAAAGCTTCCGGCTGATCTTTCTTGCGGCAAGAAAGTCCTCGAATTGCGAACGGGAGAAGCTGCTCAGGTTCTGTTCCTTTGTTACTCCCGCCTTCTGCGCCGCAAGCACTCCATACCTGGTATCGGCAAATCCATCGAGGTGATGCGCATCGGGATCGATGGAGACGAGCACCTTCCTTTCCAGTGCGTGATCGATCCAGCGCCAATCGATATCCAGTCTTCGCGGATGCGCATTCAATTCTATTACTACTTCATTCTCCGCACATGCCTCTATTACCCTCTTATGATCGAGCGGGTAGCCTTTCCGGCTAAGGAGCAGGCGGCCGGTCATATGGCCTAAGATTGTAGTATATGGATTGGAGATGGCCCTCATTACTCTTGCCATTGCCTTTTCCTCGGTCATCTTGAGATTGCTGTGTACGGAAGCAATCACGAGATCGAAGCTCGCCAGCACCTCATCGGCATAGTCGAGGCTTCCATCATTAAGAATATCGCACTCGATGCTCTTGAAGATCCTGAATGAATTACCGGTGAATTTCGAATTCAATTCATCGATATAGCGGTGCTGTTCGCGGATCCTTTCTTCCGACAACCCCTTTGCATAGGCTGCCGCCTTCGAGTGGTCGGATATCACGAGGTATTCGAATCCCTTGGCGATACAGTCGTTTGCCATTTCCTCAATCGTGTTCACGCCATCGCTCCAGTTGCTGTGGTTATGGATGATGCCCTTGATATCGCCGGGTTGTATAAGTGAAGGGATCCTGTTTTCTTTCGCGATGTCGATCACAGCGGCTGTTTCGCGCAGGCAGGGAGGAATGAAGGGAATGCCTGCTGCAGGGAAGAGCGCCTCGTCTCCCTCTCCTCCTGAGATCTCGTAATTAATTTTTGGAAATGCAGCGCGGAACGCCTCGAGGAAGACGGGCGAACCCGTGGTATTGAATAATCGTTCTGCAAGATTCTTGCCGCCGGTGTGCAGACGGAGCTTAAGCCCGTTCTTGAGCCGGTAGAGAAGACTGTCTTCCGTTTCTTCAAGCAACTCCGGTGGTTGCGCCGTCTGGAATTTTGGTTTCACCGCTTCCTTTGTTTCCAGCACCACGTATTCGAGTTCATCGATGGTCAGTTCCTGCCGGTGGAAGGCGCCGGTGACATGTACTTTTCCCGGCGCGAATAATTTCTTCAGGTATCCATCCACCTGCAGGAACACCGGTTCGAGTTGCGCGTAGAGGAAACTTCCCTGGTTCTGCTGGTAAAATTCTATTGCTTCCTGGACGTTGAGTTGCGTCTTTTCTCCGAAACCCTTGAAGCGGGTGAGACGATTCTCATTGCAGGCATACAATAGTTCGCCGATGGATTCTATTTCCATTTCCTTCCAAACGGTATTGATCTTCTTTGGGCCTAGACCTTTTATATTGAGCATCTCTACTACACCGGGTGGTGTCTTGAGAAGATAGTCCTGCAAGAGTTCGAGTGACCCATTATCGAGCATTTCGATCACTTTATTGCCGATGCTGTCCCCGATGCCTTTTAGGCGAAAAAGATCCTCCCGGGCGGTTTCGGAGAGCTGAACGGGCAGATTCTCGATATTGTAGGCCGCGATGGAATAGGTCTTCGTTTTGAAGGAATTCTCTCCGTGGATGTCCATAAGCTTGGAGAGAAGAGAAAAATTATCGGCGATGGCTGAATTATCCATGGACTACAATTTAAGAAATTTTCAAGCGATGTGGTGACGATGTAATGGATCCGCTAGACTTGCCAGGTACTTCACGAACGGTGATAAGGCGATAACACCGGCGACATAAGTACACCGAAAAGTAAGAAGAACAAATCATCCCAAAAACTTTTTTCTCATAGGGGAAACTGTTTCAATGAGGGTAAAAAACCGGTATCATGCCGGGCGAGATGGATCATGAAAAAGAGGGGCATAAAAAAAAGTCCCGATCTGCATCGGGACTTTCTATTACTTCTAAGAAAAATCAACTTATTTCTTCTTAGCTGCTTTTTTCTTAGCTGCTTTCTTCTTTGGAGCTGCTTTTTTCTTTGGAGCTGCTTTCTTAGCTGCTTTTTTCTTTGTTGCCATTTTTGTTGAATTTAATGTTTAGTAAATGGGTTACCGATAGTAAAAATAATAATAATTTTATACTACCCAAATTTTTTTTCCACAAAAATGAACAAAGAGGAGAATCAGGCTTCAGCAGGTTCTGATCCTGGAGTGACAGAAACATAGGTTCTGTTACTTCTTCCTTTACGGAATTCGACTACTCCATCGATCAATGAGAACAATGTGAAGTCTTTTCCAACACCAACATTTTTACCAGGATGATAAACTGTTCCGCGTTGACGGATGATGATGTTGCCGGCGATAGCAGCCTGGCCACCGAATATCTTTACACCAAGGCGTTTGCTTTGTGAGTCACGGCCGTTCTTTACGCTACCTTCACCTTTCTTGTGTGCCATATCAGTAAGATTTAAAAATTAGTACGAGGGTTTGCAAATTGCGATCAGGCAATACTGGTTACTTTAACTTGAGTATAAGCAGTGCGGTGGCCCTTCTTCTTGTGAAAGCCTTTCCTTCTTTTTTGCTTATAGGCTATGACGGTGTCGCCTTTTACCTGGTCAACGATCTCAACCTGCACTTTTGCTTTCACTGCGTCACCGATGGTCAATTTGCCATCCGTATCAACAAGGAGCACATCGAGGGCTACCGAATCGCCGGCTTTTCCCTCAACATGGGGGACGTACAAAGTCTGATCTTTCTCTACTTTGAACTGCTGTCCGGCTATTTTTATTACTGCTATCATAGTCTGAAATTAGGGATGCAAAGGTAAGGGGAAAACTTCAACATGCAAACGGAAAATCAAAGTTTTATCTCCTCTAAAATGAACCCGTTTGTCAGGCCTTCCGTTATCTTTGTCGTTTAAGGTCCCGGGAACGAAGCGGCCTGAATCGGGAGAGCCAGGCCAGATGTTGAGCTGGCCGGGGATTCAGGGGCAAAAGTAGGCAAAATAAATACTAAGAGTTGAAAATCAAGTCATTTCTAGCAAAACCATTTGCTTCCTATATATATAAAGGTATCCGGAAGGGCATGGCGACCGCCATCGAGGACCAGGAAGCCATTTTCAAGAATCTCCTCAAGGTGGGAAGGACTACCGACTTCGGTAAGCAGGTGGGCCTGGAAAAGGTAAACACTTACGAGGAATTCAAACAGGCGGTGCTGGTCCGGGACTACGAACAGATGCGTCCCTTCATCGACCAGATAAAGGAAGGCAAGCACAATGTGCTGTGGAAAGGCAGGCCGATCTATTTCGCCAAGACCTCCGGCACCACCAGCGGCACCAAGTATATTCCCATCACAAAAGACTCCATCGACAATCATATCGACTCGGCAAGGAATGCACTCCTTTGTTATATGGCGGAGACCGGTAACACGGGTTTCGCGAATGGCAAAATGATCTTCCTGTCGGGTTCACCGGAGCTTGACAGGGTAGGAGGGATACCAACCGGGCGACTGAGCGGGATAGCCAATCACCATGTCCCGAAATACCTTCGCACCAACCAGCTTCCTTCGTATGAAACGAACTGCATCGAGGACTGGGAGACCAAGCTGAATAAGATCGTGGATGAGACGATAGATAAGGATATGACCCTGATCAGTGGCATTCCACCCTGGATGCAGATGTATTTCGATGAGCTGATGCGCCGCAAGGGAAAGAAGATCTCCGAGATCTTTCCCAACTTCAGTGTGATGGTGCAGGGCGGTGTGAACTTCGAGCCGTATAAGGCCAAACTTTTCGAGAGCATAGGAAAGAAGATCGATACGATAGAACTGTTTCCCGCGAGTGAAGGCTTCTTCGCCTTCCAGGACTCGCAGAATGCGGAAGGTCTTTTGCTGAATACCAATAGCGGGATCTTTTTTGAATTCGTGCCGGCTGGCGAGATATTCAATGAGCAGCCAACACGCATTTCATTGAAGGATGTGAAGGTGGGGGAGAACTACGCGATGATCATTAATAGCAATGCGGGCCTGTGGGGATACAATCTCGGGGATACAGTGAAATTCGTCTCCACGAATCCATACCGGCTGGTGGTAACGGGAAGGACCAAGCACTTCATCTCTGCCTTCGGCGAGCACGTGATCGGCGAGGAAGTGGAATACAGTCTACTGAAGGCGGCGACGGAGCAGAATGTACACATCACGGAATTTACCGTGGCGCCGTATGTGAACGAAGGAGAGGGCAAATCTTATCATGAATGGTTCGTGGAATTCGAGAACAAACCAGGGGATATGGAGGCATTTGCGAGAAAGGTGGACGAGAACCTGCGGAACAAGAACGTGTACTATGACGACCTGGTGAGCGGGAATATATTGACGCCATTGAAACTAACTGCCGTCAGGAAGAATGGTTTTATTGATTACATGAAATCTATCGGTAAATTGGGAGGGCAGAACAAAGTGCCCCGGCTGAGTAATGATAGGAAGATAGCGGATGAATTGGGGAAATGGACCGAGAGAACAATTTGATAATTTGTCAATTTGGTAATTGGATAATGTGACAATGTGC